>DATGMY010000234.1:0-10920 GCA_035307005.1 Flavobacterium sp.
AACTTCCATCTGAAAAGCATCTCTCGGACTTCCATCATCGACATAAATAGTGCCGCAATAGTTGAAACCGTATTTTTTAAAAAAGTTTTGCATCGGCAAATTGTTGTGGTTGGTATCTACTCTCACGTTGTCGATTTGTGAAAAACAATAGTCAAAACACGCTTTTGCCACACCTTTCACTGTGCCGTCTGAAGCTAATCTGTGAACCACGCCATAAGGTTTATCGTTCAACCACGTTCCGTTTTCAATAATGGTGTAAGTAGGTTCGGGATGAATTCCTTTTATAAAACAAAAATAACCAACAAGCTCATTGTTTTCTATACAAACAAATCCATTTCCGGAAACAATATCGTTTAGAATAAGTTCTTTGGATGGATAACCGTTGATCCATTGGGTAGTATTTCCGTTTTCACGCATTATTTGTCGTGCCGCATCAATGATTTTCATAATACGGACAAGGTCTTCGGCAGTAGCAATTCGTAGTTCCATAGTTGACAAATATATAAAAAGGCTGTTCGTTCTTTACAAAAAACAGCCTTTTGTTTTATTCAAATTTGATGTCATCAATTTGAATGGTTGTTGTAACGGTTTCCGAACCTGAATACTCAAAGACAACGTATCCGTTGCCCGTTATATTGCCTGGAAATGAATAAATTCCGCTTGCAACAAAAATGTCTGCATAGCCGTTGATTGTTCCTGTTGAATAGACAAACTGACTCGTAATATTGGTAAATCCGTTGGTAATTGGATCGATAAATTCGCCATAAATATAATCGTCTGCAGTCACAAAATATACATTCAAGACGTTTCCGTTGTAGTATCCGTCTTTGGTTTTGAAAGACAACATATTGTTTCCGTTGAATTGCACCGGAACAATGAAATAGCTTTTGGTCAAAGTGTTGTTTCCGAAAGAGGTCAGCTGTATGTATTTATTGTTATCAAACGAACGTACCGCCCAATATCTTTCTCCGTAAGAATAATCGTTTCCGTATTGTGGAAAACTCGTTTGATTGGAAGAAGACACCGTAAAACTCTCAAAATCTTCATTGATAGTTGTATTGAAAACCATATCATCGCCTCCGATTGCGGTAGATTCTCTGTTGCGGGGCTGGTCTAATTTTAAATCGTTAAAAGTGCGTGCCATAAACTGAAAATCGTTATTGTATTTGGTCAATACACCACGAATGCTGCCACTGTTTGGAGGAACAATGCGCGATGCAAAAGAGGCATAGGCACTGGTTCTGAAAATCATAGTAGTAGTTGTAGCATCTGTCATCCTGTGATTGGTGGCACCTCCTATATTAAAGCTGTTTGGGTCATAAAAAGGTTTTCCAACAGCGTTGTCGTCAAACTGTACGTTTTCAATTTCTACCAAAATGTTGATGTAACGGTTGTTTCTTAATTGAGCCAAGTTCACGTTTTGTTTCAATTCTTCTTCAGAAACCACTTCTTTTGAAGGAAATACTTTTTTGTAAAAATCCTGCGGACGCATTCTGCCAACATTGTTTTCCTGATACAAACCGCCTATTACCAGAGAACTGTGGTTGACCGCAAAATAAAGATCCTGCAAATAGATGTACACCTTTCTTCCCGGATTCATATACGTATTGATGTTGTACATATCCACAGGAATCGAAAAACCTAAAGTTCCTTCCCGGTTTTGAAGGGAAACCGATTTGTAAAAAGTACCGCCTTCATCGCTGGAAGAAACGTAAGCTTCTAAAATATCGTTGTCGGTATATTGTTGAATTTCGGTTGTAGCTTTGTCATACAATTCTTCCAAAGTAATGGTAGCGGTAGCTTCGTGAAAATGAATTTCAGGTGCAGCTACATCATCGCTGTTGGCACATCCGGATAATGAAACCGTGCCAAACAGAATAACGATAAAAATATATTGAAATGCTTTCATTGTTTTGTAAATTAAAATACCTTAATATTATCAATCATATAAGCCCCTGCATCGATGCTTCCTGTTCCCCCTGTTGCTTTGAAAGCAATGAAAACTGTTCCGTTAAAACCTTTTAAATCCACGATGCCGGAAGGAAAAAAGTCGTAGTTGTTTTCTGTTCCGATTTCTGGAGTTCTGAAAGTAACTTCTGTCCAGTTAGCAGTGGTAACATTCCCTGTAAAGTTCGTCGAAACGAAAACCTGTAGAAAATTGTTGTCGGTATTTACCACGTGATGTTGTGCGGTCTCAAAAGTCAGCCTTTTGGCATTGGCAGATTCAAGGTCGATGCCTGGCGTGACAAACCAGCCGATGTTGATGCTTTCTCCACTGTTGAACGGAGAAAATTCATAATAACCATTTCTTTGATAGGAATTGGCAAACCATTTTTTCGTGCCTCTTTCTGCAACATTTACAAAAGCTAATTCGTCAAAGGTGCCGTCTATAATTCCTTGAAAATCCTCAAAATAAACAACCGGATAATGCTGGGGCAACTCCTGTTGATTTTCAGGCGAACAACCATTGAAAAACAGACCACTGCCTATTACTGGAATCAAAACAAAATATCTTAAATTTTTCATATCGTTGAACATTAAAAGTTGATGTATAGATTCACAAAATAATTTCTTCCGTAGGCGTAAAAATATTTCGGACCAAATGTTCGGGTTCCACTGGCGTGGTCCGCAAGCAATTCCCGATAATTAGCATTGCGCGATTGTTCAAAGCCACCCGTTTTATATTCCAATCCTAAAACATTGTTGATGGTAGCAAAAAATCCAACAGTTTTTCCTTTAATTCTCCAGGATTTACCTCCCTGAATGTTTAAAAGGAAAATATCGTCTAATTTTTCTTGTTTGAGTAAATTACGTGCTACGTTTTGGTCGATTTCGGGAAATGCCGCACCGCTTTGTCCCGGTTCGGAAAAGAAATTATTGGTTCTGAGTAAAGGCGAGAAATCTAAATACAAATCTGTGAGAAAATTGGCATTGGCACCTATCCACCAATAGCTTGGATCTCGGTATTCAATTCCCAGGGAATAAGCTTGTTGAGGACTACCGGCAACACGGTAATTTTTGATGTACGAAGTACCGTAATGCACCATTGGATCCAGACCGCTTTCTCTTCGTCCGTCCACGTTTAAATACACTCTGGCGTGATCCGAATAAATAGCTTGTCCGATATTTGCTGCAGCCGTCAGTTTGATCGCTTTAGTTGCCTGATATTCTGCACCCAATTCAATTCCCATACTTTGCTTGCTGATATTAGTCGTTAACTCGGAAACAAAATCGCTGCTGGTATCGGGCATATCTACATCGATACCGTCGGCATAGAAAAAGGCGATTTTAGCAGCATCCTTTATCTGGTTGAAATAAACTCCGACACGACCTTTCAGTTTTGGCGTACGGATGATGTAACTCAAATCAGTTCCAAAAACGGTTTCATTGGTCAGTCCGCTAACCGTTGCGTCACTGATCCGGGCATTGGAATAACTGTTTCGGATCGATGGTGCTTTAGTAAAATACCCCGCATTAAAATTGAAGAGATGTTGTCCCGACAAGAAATAAGTAGCCCCGCCTTTAAAACCATAATTTTCAAAGGTTAACTTTTCGCCTTTTCCGTAGGAAGAGTCTTCGTAGAGAGCATTTTTATACAGTCCCTCCCGTTGATAATCGGTATAAGAAACATTTTGAGCCAGGTAGAAATCAAATTTTGCAAAGTTGAACTTAAACTGTGTAAATAAATCCACCACATTGGCGTGCATAATATAATTGTAACCATAACGTTCGCCTTCATACACTTTTCGATTGGGATTGTTGAGATCTGCATCGCTGTATTCTTCTTTCAAGAAAGAATCCTTATCAATAAGGTAAGAACCGCCGAGCAAATCCTGCATTTCCTGAAAGTTTTCCGAGTGTAACTTCCGGTAGGTCAAACCGGCATTAAAACCGGTAGTATTAGAAATTTGTGTATTGAACAAGGTATTAGCGGTAAAAAGGCGGTCTTGCATCACATCGGCATAGAGTGCATAAACAGACCGGCCTGCAATCCTGTTTTGCAGATACATTCGTTCCCAGTTGATTTGAGGATTTTCAAGAAAATCTTTTCGGTTTTGCTCCGCTCTTTCAATATTTGGCGTCCATATCGGGATTTCTCCTGAAGTATTGTGCAAATTGAGTTCATAACTCGGCAAATTCCGGTAATAAGTCGGGTCGGGATTGTTGGCTCCGTTGAAATCCAGACGGGAATTGGAAATGCTTCCAAATTGATAAGCAATATTTGTATTTAAGCCGGATTTTTCACTGATGTCCCAGAAATGACTTAAAATAAACAACGGTTCTTCCACGTCTTTATCCCGTGAATTGCGCTTTTTGCCATCTTGCCATCCCCAGTAAGAATTGTACCGATAATCCATTAGATTAATGACTTCCTGAGTATTGGGCGAGTTTTTACCGCGGCTGTTTTGGGCATAAATAGCGGTGAGGTTTAAACTTTGTTTGGTAAACTTTTTTTCAATCGACAAAAAGAACGATTTGGCATCATAGTCCGTACCTTCAAAAAAGCCTTCGTTTGCCGTTCGATAAGAAGCCGAAACAGCATAAGCCCATCCGTTTCTGCTGACCCCCGAACCGTGATTGATCATCACACGTCCGTTGTAATTAGTGTTGGCACCTGAAAAAGACAAGCGGGTTCCGGTACGCATAAACGAAGCGCGTGTATTGATGGCTTGCATACCTAAGAGACCTCCAAATCCAAAATCGCCGGGTTGGGAACCTGAGGTAAACTCCTGATTTCGGGTTGCATCGTTCAGACCGCCCCAATTGGAATACTGTGGACGACCGTCGTAAATCTTATTCATCAAAATTCCGTTGATGAACGTATTTCCGTATTCATTGTCTAAATTTCGCATCCTAAAGCGTGCCTGTCCCCAATTAAATGCGGCTGCTTGCTGAAACGCATCGCGGGTAGCCTGCAACAAAGCAGAAGTCGTTTCAGACCCCGAATTATCATCGCCCAAATCATTTTCGGTCAATGTAATCAGGCTCAATTGCTGTTCTGTTGTAAAATCTTCTTCCAGAAAAATGGTTCCGAGATCAATGTCTTCGAAAGATGAAATTTCCAATGTAAAACTTTTGTGAAGATAACCGGTCAATCCGATCAATAACACCTGATTTCCCGTTGGCGGATCCGCAAGAATAAACAAACCATCGAGATCGGTTGTGGCAGATAAATTGGTATTGACAATGGTTGCGGTTGCATTTGCCAAAGGCTGTTGTGTCTTCAAATCCACAACTTTGGCACGCAATTCTGTACTTTGCCCCCAAACAGATAGACAGCAAAGCACCAAGTACAAACTAAGTGCTATTTTTTTCATATAAACAAACAATTATTAGGTATTAAGTTTCTCCCAAAAAACTTAATACAGTGTAAATATAGTTATTTTATAAATAATAACTAATTTTGTGAGGAATTTTGTTGATTAATTTGGGTAAATATACATTTGATATGAAATTAAGATTATTGGTTTTAATGTTTTTGTTCTGCTCGATTTGTTTTGTGCAGGCACAGCAAAAGTCGTATGAGATTCATACGATAGCTTTTTATAATTTGGAAAATCTGTTTGACACCATCAGGAATGAGAAGATTTACGATGAGGAATGGACTCCGAAAGGGCAACGAAAATGGGATACCCGGAAATACCGGCAAAAATTAGCGAACTTAAGTCGGGCTATTTCTGAAATAGGAACTGCTGAACATTCAAATATGCCTACAATTTTAGGTGTTTGTGAGGTGGAAAACAAAGCTGTTTTAGAAGATTTGACTGATATGCCTTCCCTGAAACAGGCACAATACGGCATTGTTCATTACGATTCGCCTGATCGTCGGGGGATTGATGTAGCGTTGCTCTATCAAAAGAAACATTTCAAACCGATCAGTTCCAAAAACATTCCTTTATATATTTATGATGCTTCAAACCCGAAATATAAAGATGCCAACGGTGGCAGAGGAAGACGCATTTATACCAGGGATCAGTTGTTGGTAACCGGATTGCTCGACGGAGAAGAAATACACTTTATTGTCAATCACTGGCCGTCTCGTTCGGGTGGAGAACAACGAAGCAGTCCCAACAGGGAAGCAGCAGCGGCACTCAACAAAAAAATCGTCGATTCATTGTACAAAATCAATCCCGAAGCAAAGATTATCACTATGGGAGATTTGAACGACGGTCCTTATAACAAATCGGTCAAAGAGGTTTTGAACGCGAAAGCTCAGCGCGATGAAGTGAAAAAAGGCGAACTTTTTAACCCTACATATCAACTTTATAAAGACGGATTAGGAACTATTGCTTATCGTGATGCGTGGGACGTGTTTGATCAAATCATCATTTCCGAACCCCTTTTACAGAAAGAATATTCGAGTTTTCGTTATTGGAAAGCGGGGATCTTCAATAAACCGTTTTTAATTCAGAAATCGGGACAGTACAAAGGATACCCCTTAAGAAATCAACTGAGTGGCGAACCTGGTTTCAGCGACCATTTTCCGGTTTATATTTACTTGATTAAAGAACGTTTAAGGTAAAAAGGAAGGGAAGAATTATTTAAGAAAACATCTTCAGATTCTTAAATTGAATGTTTTTTTCCAGCTTAAAAGAAACGTCTAAAACCCCTTAACAAAACTTTATCTCTCTGTAAATACTTCTAATCGGCAATTTTTAGTTATTTTAGATGAAAATTTATGGATGAATGCTATCTGGCAATTTATGAAAAGAAATTATAAGATTATTTTGATTGTTGTGGCTCTTGCCGCAGCATTGTGGAGTTTTATACCAAATAAAAAATTCAACGAACCCGACCCCAATAAAGAAACATTTTTGTTGGGTATTTTAAACTATGTATTGCAAAACGCGCATTATCAACCAACAGATCTGGACGATGATTTTTCAGAAAAAGTTTATACAAATTATTTAAAAAACCTTGACTCAAACAAACGGTTTCTGCTACAGTCTGATGTAGATCTTTTTAAAAAGCACGAGCATACGATTGACGATGAGTTCAAACAACAACGTATCGACTTTTTTAATACTACCTATCCTGTTTTTGAACAACGTCTCAAAGACGCACAGTCTTATTACAAAGAAATTCTGGAACATCCTTTTGATTTTTCTAAAGATGAAAGTATAGATACTGATTATGAAAAACAATCTTATGCCGCATCAAAAGAAGAGCTGAAAGAACGCTGGCGCAAACAGGTAAAACTAAGTGTGTTGTCAAGTATTGAAACGAAGGTAAAACTTCAGGAAAACGATACATTAGGTAAAGAACCTAAAAAGGAGTTCGCAGAACTGGAAAAGGAATCACGGGAAAGTGTTTTAAAATCACTCAACGATTTTTTTGAACGTTTTCAGGAGTTCTCAAGAGAAGAGTGGCTTACAGTTTACATCAACACTATTTTGGAACAATATGATCCGCACACGAGTTATTTTGCACCGGACGACAAACAACGGTTTGACGAAAGTATGGCGGGAGCAATGGAAGGAATTGGTGCGGTATTGCGTAAAAAAGACGAATACGTAGAGATTACCGAAATTGTTCCAGGTGGACCGGCAATGAAACAGGGTGAACTGGAAAACGGTGACGTGATTATGAAAGTAGCTCAAGGCGACGAAGAATCGGTAGATATTTCGGGAATGCGTCTGGAAAAGGTCGTGAAAATGATTAAAGGCAAGAAAGATACCGAAGTGAGGCTGACTGTCAGAAAAATGGACGGAACCATCACGGTTATTGCTATTATTCGCGATAAGTTTGAAATTGAAGAAACCTTTGCTAAATCCTCGGTTATTGAAACGGAAGAAGGAAAATTCGGAATCATCCATTTGCCTAAGTTCTACATTAGTTTTGAAAACAGAGACAATCGCGATGCATTTAAAGATGTTGCCAAAGAGCTTGAGTATCTGAAAGAGCAAAACATTGAAGGAATTATTATGGATTTGCGCAGCAATGGCGGCGGATCGTTGCAAACGGTTGTCGATATGGTCGGTTTGTTTATTGAACAGGGACCGGTGGTTCAGGTAAAAACCAAAAGCGGTTCCAGAGATGTATTGTATGACAAAGACACTAAAATTCAATGGGAAGGACCATTAGTGGTTTTAATCAACAATTATTCGGCTTCGGCTTCTGAGATTTTTGCGGCAGCTATTCAGGATTACAATCGCGGATTGGTTTTGGGTTCCAAACATTCTTTTGGGAAGGGAACCGTTCAGAATTTATTGGATCTCAATCGTTTTGGAAATAAAAAGATCGGCGATTTGGGAGCTGTTAAATTTACTACTCAGAAGTTTTATCGTGTCAATGGCGGATCTACACAGCTAAAAGGTGTGGAAAGCGATGTGGTGCTTCCGGATCGTTTTCTGTATATTGACACAGGCGAACGCGACAACGACAATGCGATGCCGTGGGATAAAATAGATCAGGCAAACTTTAAAGTATTTACTAATAATTTGGCTTCTGTCGTTGAGAACAGCAAAAATCGCGTGGCAACAAAAGACGAGTTTTTATTGCTTGACGAAAGTGCTAAATGGGTTAAAGAACAGCAAGACGATTATTCGTTCCCGTTGAGATACGAAGATTATATCTCAAAATCTAAAAACATTGAAGAACAAACAAAAAAGTTCAATGTACTTAAAGATTATAAAAATGAGTTGGTTTTCAAATCATTGCCTTACGAAGAAAAAGCCTTTGCAACAGATACTATTCTTCAAAACAAACGAGAGCGTTGGCACAAAAACCTCAACAATGATTTGTATGTAGAAGAAGCAGTGAATGTTTTAAGAGATTTAAAAAACAGCTAAAAACGAGCAACGTGTTTAAAAAATTTGTTTCGGCAAACAGAAAAGCGTTCCAAAAATTCCGCAAAAATTCTTGGGGCGTTTTTTCTTTGGTCTTTATTGTATTGGTTAGTCTGCTTGCTGTTTTTGCGTATGTGGTCGCACCCGACAATACCCAAAACGCAAACAATGGTGACGTTACCATCAGTGCGCAACGTCCGGGGTTTTCCGTGCAGACCATCAGTGTTCCATTTGCTGAAAACAACCCTTCTGTAAAAGATTATTTTACCGGAAAGAAAATTGCGGCAGAAACGATTCCCGTACTTTCATATTCTTTTAAAAACGACACCTTGTTTTATCAGGAATTTTCTGTGGATCCGGCAACGGCACAGACAAAATATGTGTTGAAAAGTAATTTTCCTGTGCAAAACGAAGAAGAAATCGTTCAACAATTTATCAAAACAAAGAAATACTGGCTTGGAACCGATACACAAGGGCGTGACTATTTAAGCCGTTTGATTGTGGGGGCACGCGTATCGCTTTCCATCGGATTTGTAGCTGTGTTTATTTCTTTGATTATCGGAATCTCTTTAGGGGCTGCGGCAGGCTATTACGGCGGTAAAATAGATACAATGATTTTATGGCTGATCAATGTAATCTGGTCGATTCCTACCTTGTTGCTGGTCATCGCTATCACATTGGCATTGGGCAAAGGTTTCTGGCAGGTCTTTATCGCTGTGGGTTTGACGATGTGGGTGGAAGTAGCCCGTGTGGTGCGCGGTCAGGTAATGAGTGTAAAACAAATGCAATACGTTACAGCCGCACGAGCTTTGGGCTTTTCGGATATGCGGATTGTATTCCGGCATATCATACCCAACATTTTGGCACCAGTTATTGTGATTTCGGCGGCTAATTTTGCTTCGGCTATTTTGGTGGAAAGCGGATTGAGCTTTTTAGGGTTGGGAGCACAAGTACCCGTGCCAAGTTGGGGCGGAATGATTAAAGAACACTATAATTACATCATTTTAGGAAAACCTTATCTGGCACTGATTCCCGGAATAGCAATGTGTCTGTTAGTAGTTTCTTTTATGATGATTGGAAATGCTTTGCGGGATGCGCTGGATGTGAAGGGTTAAGGAAAAAGAAAATTTAATATTCCTCCTAAAAACCAAATGAGTAAGTTCATTAATATTCCTTTTCTAATTTCTAATTGCTTTCTGGTTATTTTGATTCCGAAGAAAATTCCAATTAAACTAAAAATTATATTTAAAGTTAGTAACCAGTCTGGAAGCATGATTACAAACAGCACAGATGAATAACGATAAAGATATGCTAATTCTAAATTATGCCAAAACCAATACATATTAATAACAATTAGTATTATTCCGATTATTCTATTCCTTATTTTTAGAAGCTTATTCATAAGACGAAATAGTAAATCCAACAGGTGCTTTTAGTTCACCATAATCGTACATATTGATGTAGATAGAAACGGTATCTTCACTGTTTTCCCAAGTCACTCTATAATTATCCAGCATCACGTGGTTTCCAAAAACAGCTTTGTCACTTTTAATTGGACAGCAACTTCCAGCTCTGTAATAACTGATTTTTTCTCCATTTGGTCCCGCTAAAGCATTTAAAAATCTACGCTCGTTTACAGGTCCTTCGTTTTTTTCAATTCCCCCTACTCTAATGGGATTTTTTTCAGACAAACCATAAGTTTTATCTTTTGAAATTTCTGTCAACAAAAAAGTATATTGATCCAATAATTTTGTTTCAACCTGCTTGCTACTCGCTGACTTTGAAGTAGAACATCCGAACAAAAAAGGGATGATTCCTAATACCATTATTTTTTTCATACGATTACAAATTGTGTTACAGCTAAGCTACACAAAAAATAACATTACTCCTATTGTATCAAAAAATTCTTAATATCCTGACGGTTTCCTTTAAAGATATTTAAATCTACAGGAGTTTCTACGCCCGGCACTGTTCCCTTGTCGGTAAATTGCCAGAAATGCCAGTCGTCTTTCATTTTTTCATTGAATACACTGTATTTGGCAATCCATATTCTGTGGTTTGGAAAATGGTCTTTGAGGTTTCGGTTATAGAAATTTTCGCCCGAATAAATAACAGGTTGCACACCATAATG
>DATGMY010000235.1:0-13137 GCA_035307005.1 Flavobacterium sp.
GTTTTGAAAATTTGACAAACTCTCTCGGATGGTTTGCTTGCGAATGCGCGTCATTTGCGCAACTAATGTGGCTGCCATAGCGTTCT
The DNA here is from genome assembly GCA_035307005.1 of Flavobacterium sp. Lineage (GTDB taxonomy): Bacteria > Bacteroidota > Bacteroidia > Flavobacteriales > Flavobacteriaceae > Flavobacterium. The sequence goes on from DATGMY010000235.1 coordinate 87, forward strand.
TAACATTGTGTTTACCTTCTATTGCGATTTCACTTACCGGAACCACAATTTCTTCCTTGTTTATCATTATTATTATGTTTTTATCTTTTAAATAAGCTCCTTCTTTATCAAATGTTTTTGTCAATGAAAAAGGGATCAATCGTGCTTTTGTTTGATGGCTTTTCAACCAGTTATTTATAACTTCGTCGTCGGCATCGTAAATCAGATAATCCTCTTCGGTCTGATTCATGGTAATCCGGAACTTGGAAGCAATGTAATTTTCGTATTTGTAATCATATCTGTCCAAATGATCGGGACTGATGTTTGTGATGATCGCTATATGCGGTTTGTAATGAATGTTTCCATCCAATTGAAAACTACTCAGTTCCAAAACAAACAGTTTTTCGGGATGTTCCACAAGCTGTTTTGCATAACTTTCGCCAATGTTTCCCGCCAGCCCAACATCTATTCCTCCTTGTTTCAGCAAGTGATACGTGAGGAGTGAAGTAGTGGTTTTCCCATTGCTTCCTGTAATTCCAATAGAAACATTTTGAGCATACGGAAAAGCAAATTCGATTTCAGAAATCACTTTAATTCCCTTTGCTGTTAGCTTTTTAACAATCGGAGCTTTATCGGGAATACCCGGACTTTTTACCACCACATCTGCATTGAGAATCTTGTCTTCAGTATGCTGTTGTTGTTCCCATTCTATTTCGTTTTGTAAAAGAACTTTCTGATACTTTTCGCTGATGCTTCCAAAATCGGAAACAAAAACCTCGTATCCTTTTTGCTTTCCCAAAAGGGCTGTACCCACACCGCTTTCTCCCGCACCTAAAATGACCAAACGCATCTCTTATCTCAATTTTAATGACACAACACAGAAAATCGCCAGAAAAATACTTACAATCCAAAAGCGGGTAACGATTTTACTTTCGTGATAACCTTTCTTTTGAAAATGATGATGCAAAGGCGACATCAAGAAAATCCTACGTCCTTCGCCGTATCTCTTTTTGGTATATTTAAAATAACTCACTTGTAAAACGACCGAAAGGTTTTCTGCCAGAAACACCCCACACAAAACCGGAATCAACAACTCTTTTCGAACAGCAATTGCCAAAACTGCTATGATTCCGCCAATGGTTAAACTTCCGGTATCACCCATAAAAACCTGAGCCGGAAATGTATTGTACCACAAAAAGCCGACGAGTGCACCGACAAAAGCGGCTATAAAAACAGTCATTTCACCCGAGTTGGGGATGTACATAATATTGAGATAATTCGCAAAAATAAAGTTCCCCGATACAAAAGCAAAAATTCCCAAAGCAACTACCGTAATTGCTGATGTTCCTGCCGCCAATCCATCGATTCCATCGGTTAAATTGGCTCCGTTGGAAACAGCTGTTACAATGAAAATAACAATCGGAATAAATATCAACCAGACATAATTTTCATAACCATCGCCCATCCAGGAAATCAATTGACCGTAATCAAACTCATTCTCCTTTAAAAACGGGATCGTTGTAGCTGTCGATTTAATGTCAAACCTGCTGGTAGTTCCTGTTTCCAACAAAAGACTTGGCGTATCGCGAACCGTGATATTGGGATGAAAGTAGAAAATAACCCCTACAATAATTCCCAAACCTATTTGTCCCACAACTTTAAAACGACCTTTGAGTCCTTCTTTATCTTTTTTAAACACCTTGATATAATCGTCAAGAAAACCGATGACGCCCATCCAAATGGTTGTCAGGATTAAAACCAAAACATAGATATTGTCTAACCTGGCAAGCAACAACACAGGAATCAAAGTGGCAAGAATAATGATAACTCCACCCATTGTAGGTGTTCCTGCTTTTTCATTTTGTCCTTCCAGACCCAACTCGCGAACCGTTTCGCCAATTTGCTGACGGCGCAGATAATTGATGATTTTCTTACCAAAAAGAGTAGAAATCAACAGCGACAATATAAACGCCATTCCCGAACGAAACGTGATATACTGATACAATCCGGCTCCGGGAAAGTCGAATGCAGCATCTAAATATTGTAATAAGTAGTACAGCATAATTACTTATTGAATTCGTTTAAATGATTGATAACTTCTTCCATATCATTAAAATGATGTCTCACTCCTTTGATTTCCTGATATTCTTCGTGACCTTTTCCTGCGATTAAAATAATATCGCCGTTGTTTGCCATTTTGCAAGCTGTTCTTATCGCCTGATGACGATCTTCAATGGTAAGGTATCGATTCGTATTTTGTGGTTCTACGCCCTTTTCCATTTCACGAAGGATTTCATACGGATCTTCATCACGCGGATTATCAGAGGTAAAAATGACCGTGTTGCTTTCATTGGTGGCTATGCGTGCCATTTGCGGACGTTTTTCTTTATCTCGATTGCCACCACAACCCACAACCGTGATCAATTGTTCGTTTCGTGTTCTTATTTCAGAAATGGTTTTTAATACATTTTCCAGAGCATCGGGCGTGTGTGCATAATCTACAATCGCTGTAATGCTTGTCTTGGAAACGATGAATTGAAAACGTCCCGAAACACTTTTCAAAGTACTCAGATGCAACAAAACCTCATCCGAAGTCAAGCCCAACTCTGTTGCTGTTGCATAAATTGCCAACAAATTTGACGCATTGAATTTTCCGATCAGCTGCACCCAGACTTCCTGATTATTGATTTGAAGTAACATTCCGTTGAACTGGTTTTCAATGACCTTTCCGTAAACATCCGCCGGATTTTGAATACTATATGAGATTTTTCTGGCAGAAGTATTCTGCAGCATATAATTTCCGTTTTTATCATCGACATTGGTTATAGCAAAAGACGTTTTGGAAAGCGTATCAAAAAAAGCTTTTTTTACATTGCGGTATTCTGCAAATGTTTTGTGATAATCCAAGTGATCAAGAGATAAGTTGGTAAAAACCCCTCCTTTAAAATTCAATGCTGTGGTACGTTTTTGTGCAATTCCGTGCGAACTCACTTCCATAAAACAATAACTGCAACCCGCATCTACCATTTGACTCAAATAACGGTTGATAGCAACGGAATCGGGTGTGGTGTGTGTTGCAGGAAAATTTTCGCCGCCAATCACAACTTTCACAGTTGACAACAAACCTGCTTTATAACCTGCTTTTGTAAACAATTGATGCAACAAAGTAGCAATTGTAGTTTTTCCGTTTGTTCCCGTAACCCCCACCAACGTAAGTTGTGAAGATGGATTACCATAAAAATTGGAAGCAATATGAGCCAAGGCTTCATTCGCATTTTCTACACGGACATAAGTGATTCCTTCCACAAATTCTTGCGGATCATCTTCGTAAACAATAGCTCTTGCACCGCTTGAAATAGCTTTACCGATAAATTGATGTCCGTCTGAAACCGTTCCTTTTTGTGCAATAAAAACCGAGTCGGGAACTACTTTTCGGGAATCAAAGACCACATCGGCAACTTCCAAATCAGTTGTGCCACGAACGGCATCGATGGAAACTCTATATAATATGTCTTTTAATTTTTTCATCCTTCCTTAATCCCTCCAAAAGAGGGATATTTTTATGACAATTCTAAAACGATTACTTGTTTATTTGATACTTTTTGTCCGATTGCGACCGATTGTCTGGCTACTTTGCCCCATCCGGTGGTTTGTACTTTCAAACCTAAATTTTCCAATAACGCCACCGCATCCATTGCAGGAAGTCCGACAACACTTGGCATAATATTACCCGATTGTTTTACCTCGGCATAATATTCTTTATAACTTTTCACGGCTTCTTGCGAAGGCGTTTCGATGTCTTTAATCTCTTTTAATGAAGGTACATCGGTAAATATTTTTTGGGCGATACGTTTGAAAACCGGTCCTGCAACATCTCCTCCGTAATAACTGTGTTTTGTAGGACGATGAATCACCACGATACAAGAATATTTCGGATTATCCGCAGGAAAATAACCTACAAACGATGATGCGTAATACATTCCGCCTTTGGCTTTTCCATAATTCATTTGGGCAGTACCTGTTTTTCCAGCCATCGAAAAATCTTCTGAATACAGATTTTTTCCGGTTCCTCTGATCATCACATTTTTCAAAATATCCTGCATTTGCACAATGACTTCCGGACGTACAATCTGTGGATTAATAACTTCTTTTTCAAATATTTCTATCGGTTGATTGACCTCTCTTATTTCTTTTACAAATTGTGGTTTCACCATTTCTCCGTTATTGGCAACAGCATTGTACAAAGTCAATGTTTGCAACGGTGTAACCAATATTCCGTATCCGTATGCCATCCAAGGCAATGCAATTTTACTCCAGTTACGATCTCCCGGAACAGGAATATAAGAAGCCGGTTCGCCTTTCAGATCCAGCCCCAACGTATTGTTAAACCCAAAAGTTGCCAATTTATCGGTAAATGCTTTTGGATTTTCTTTATAAGCTTGCTGTACTGCCTGTGTTACCACCGTATTTGACGACACTTCAAAACCGCGTGCCAATGATATTTTGCCGTAGCCCCTTCGATTGGAATCTGTAACTCTTCTGTTAGAAAAAGTAACGACTCCGTTTTTGGTATCATAAATTGTTGCCGTATCGGCTTTTTTGTCATCCAGCAATGCTAAATAGGAAGCCAGTTTGAATGTGGATCCCGGATCATGTCGTTCTAAAATGGCATAGTTTACTGTTTCCCGGTACGATCCATCGCCTATCTTTCCAAGGTTTGAAATAGCTTTTATTTGCCCGGTATTGGTTTCCATAACGACTACCGTTCCATGATCGGCTTCGTAATATTCCAACGAATTGAGCAAAGCGTGATGTGCAATATCCTGAATATAAACATCAATCGTCGTCGTTACGTCATAACCGTCTTTTGGGTCTACCTCATTATCGTCGTGAATGGGCTTCCAAAGGTTTTTAGACATTTTCTGTACCTTGCGCTTCCCTTCTTTACCCGTCAGATATTCGGTAAAAGCACCTTCAATTCCTTTTCTGGTAATGGTTTTATCATCATTGACACGTTCGTAACCAATGGTTCGGTGCGCAATGGCTCCCATCGGATATTCGCGTACGTGTACCTGATTGACAATCATTCCGCCTTTGTATTTCCCCAGATTAAACAATGGAAACGACTTTAGCTTCATATATTGTGTATAGCTAAGCCGGGTGGCAATATGCAGATACCGCTTTTTATTGGAACGTGCCTTTCTGAAATATGATTCATATTGACCGGACGTTTTGTTGGGAATAAACTTTGCCAATGAATCTGAAAAAGGTTTGATGTATTTCTCGAAATTCTCTTCAGAAGGCGACAAAGGATCGAAATAAATAGTGTATTTGGGAATGGAAGTCGCCAAAAGACTGCCATCTGCCGAGTAAATATTCCCTCGGTTTGCAGGAATGATCTCATCTTTAATGGTAAGGCTGTCTGCTTTGCTTCGCCACTCTTCGCCTTCTTTAAACTGAATAATGCTCAGTTTGGCAAAAATGAACAAGCCTATGGCAAGCATTCCAAAAAACACATAATAAATACGGTTATTTTCGTTTTTCTTTGCTACTCCCATAGTTCATACCACTTTTTTTCTTTTTCAACAACTACTTTGATTTTCTTTGGAGGAACCGATGAAGGCAAAACACCGACAGGTTCCATTTGCCGCGCGACATTCGATTCCATCCGCAATTGCATCAATTCGGATCTTTTATCAACAAACTCTGACCTCAATTCTTTTACCTGTTCGGTCAAAGCTTTGGCTCTCATCATTTTTTCTTCATAAAAATGATTGTTGGCAATCAAAACCAACGTCCAAAAAACCACATATATAATGAAAAGCCAATTTTTCAACGATTGCCCTTCGACCAAAAATTTAGCTTTTATTATACTGTTTAATCCCATATCACTTTTTTTCTGCTATTCTCAATTTGGCACTGCGTGCCCTGTTATTTTTTTCTATTTCTTTTTCTGTGGGAACGATGTGTTTCCCGATGGTTTTAAAAGGAACCTCAAACCTTCCGAAAAAATCGCGCTCGGGTTCTCCTTCAAACATTCCGTTTTTCATAAACCTTTTTACCAAGCGGTCTTCTAAAGAATGATAGGAGATTATGCTCAATCTTCCGCCGGGTTTTAAAATTGCCAGCGACTGTTCCAAAAATTCTTTTAAAGCATCCATTTCCTGATTGACTTCAATCCGGATTGCCTGATAAATCTGAGCCAGAATTTTATTGCTTTTGTGCGCAGGTAAAAACCTTGACAACACTTGTTTTAATTGCTCTGTATTTTTAATCGGTTCTGTGTTCCGGCTGTTTACAATAGCTGCAGCCAATCCACGTGCATTTTTCAGTTCCCCGTATTCAAAAAACAAGCGAGCCAGATCGGCTTCTTCATAATCATTGATTACTTCATAAGCCGAGAGATTTCCGCTTTGATTCATCCGCATATCTAATGCGGCATCAAATCTGGTTGAAAAGCCTCTTTCCGCAACATCAAACTGATGAGAAGACACACCTAAATCTGCCAGAATCCCGTCCACTTCTTTAACGCCATACATCCGCAAAAACCGTTTGATGAACCGGAAATTTTCATTGATCAGCTGAAAACGTTCGTCGTCAATGGCATTTGCCAGTGCATCGGTATCCTGATCAAAGGCAAATAATTTACCGCTGGGTCCCAACCGACGCATTATTTCTTTTGAATGACCACCACCACCAAAGGTAACATCCACGTAAATGCCGTCGGGCTTTATGTTTAGACCGTCAACTGTTTCGGTCAGCAACACCGGGTTGTGGTATTCGTTATGCTCCATAATTATTTATTGATCCCATCACTTCTTCGGCTAAATCACCAAAGTTGATATCGTCGTCATTTATTGTTTGTTCGTATAAATCTTTGTCCCAGATTTCAATGAGGTTTATTTTTGATGAGAAAACCACTTCTTTTGAAATTCCGGCAAATTCTACTAAATCTTTATTCATTTGCAAACGTCCGGCATCATCGATTTCAACTATCTTTACACCCGCCATAAATTTGCGGATAAACGCATCTGCTTTGCGATCGAACCGATTGAGTTCGTTGAGTTTTGCCATCATCAGATTCCATTCGTTCATTGGCCATAGCTCGACGCATTTCTCATAAACTGAACGTTTTAAAACAAAGCCTTCACCAATAGCAGTCAGTTGTTTTTTTAATGCAGCAGGTATCAACACCCTTCCTTTGGTGTCAATTTTACATTCGTATGTTCCTACTATTGGCTGCATCATTTTTTACTTAAGATGATTTACAAAACAAAATTAAACAAAATTTTACCACTTTCTACCACTTTCTACCACTTTGTTGAAAAGTTTTTTTTCAGCTGTTGAAAACGGTCAAGTATTTGATTTTTAGTATATAAATATTTGTAAGTAAACGGCAGTATCTATTAGAAATTTTGCAACCAAGTTTGAAAATTCAAGCTAAATTTTTATGATCTTTTAATAAAGCCTAAAACTTTAGAAGTAAAAGAAAAACAGCAGTTAAGAAAGAAATATTGATTAAACTATTTTAATTTCACACGGATTTTTATTAATATCGTATATTTGTACGAATTGAAATCGCAAGCATGGAGCGAATATTAAAAGAAGAAGGTAAATACCGATATATAGAAATTGGTGAAGGGACACCAATTGTAATTTTACACGGATTAATGGGCGGATTGAGCAATTTTGACGGAGTTGCCGATTATTTTCCACAAAAAGGTTATAAGGTTATTTTGCCTGAACTACCCATTTATACTCTAAGCATTTTAAAGACTAATGTTAAAGCGTTTGCAAGGTTTGTACACGAGTTCCTTAAGCACAAAAAGTTGGATAAAGTAATCTTATTAGGTAATTCTTTGGGCGGGCATATTGCATTGTATTACACAAAAATGCATCCGGAATTTGTTGAAGCTATGGTAATTACCGGAAGTTCGGGACTTTACGAAAGTGCTATGGGTGATTCGTATCCGAGAAGAGGCGATTATGAATTTATTAAAAAGAAAGCCGAAGACGTATTTTATGACCCAAAAGTTGCAACCAAGGAAATTGTAGATGATGTATTTGCAACAGTCAACGACCGGATAAAACTCATCAAAACATTGACTATTGCAAAAAGTGCCATCCGGCACAATATGGCAAAAGATTTACCTAAAATGAAGATTCCGACTTGTATCATTTGGGGTAAAAACGATAAAGTAACACCTCCCGATGTAGCCGAAGAATTTCATAAACTGCTGCCCGATTCCGATTTATACTGGATTGATGAATGCGGACACGCTGCCATGATGGAGCATCCTGATGAATTCAACAAATTGCTGGACGAATGGTTAATAATGCGAAATATAAAATAAATGAAAATCACAAGTGCTGAATTTATTATAAGTAATTCCGATGTTAAGAAATGTCCGACCGAACCGATTCCTGAATATGCTTTTATCGGACGATCCAATGTGGGAAAATCATCCCTGATCAATATGCTGACCGGACATAAAAATTTAGCAAAAACCTCAGGAAAGCCCGGAAAAACGCAGCTTATCAATCATTTTAAAATAAACAGTAATTGGTTTTTAGTGGATTTACCGGGTTATGGATATGCCAAAGTTTCCAAATCTGCAAAAGCCGGATTTCAGAAGTTCATCACCGAATATCTTGAAAAACGCGAGCAATTAGTCAGTGCTTTTGTATTGGTCGATATTCGTCACGAAGCACAAAAAATCGACCTTGACTTTATCAATTACTTAGGTGAAAACGGAGTTCCTTTTGGAATTATTTTTACCAAAGCCGACAAAATAACAAAAAGCAATGTTCAGAAACACATAGGTGCTTACAAAAAAGCTTTGCTGGCAAACGACTGGGAAGAAATTCCTCCGTATTTTATAACTTCAAGCGAAAGTGGTCAAGGCAAAGAAGAAGTGCTGGACTATATCGATCAGATCAATCAGGATATTTTTAAAAACAATAGTTTTGTATAAAAAAAGAGGTTGCGTATTTGCAACCTCTTTTTGTTTCTTATCCTAAAAACGGATATCTGTAATCTGTATCCGGGACAAATGTTTCTTTAATCGTACGTGGGGAAACCCAACGCAATAAATTGATCATAGAACCTGCTTTGTCATTGGTTCCTGAACCTCTTGCTCCTCCAAATGGTTGCTGACCTACTACCGCTCCTGTCGGTTTATCGTTGATATAGAAATTTCCAGCTGCATTTTCCAATGCTTTTGCAGCAGTTTCAATAGCATAACGACAACCTGAGAAAATAGCTCCGGTTAAGGCATATTCAGAAGTGCTGTCAACCAATTTTAAACTTTCTTCCCATTGATCGTCTTCATAAACATACACAGTCAATACCGGACCAAACAACTCGCGCTGCATGGTATCATAATTAGGATTAGTCGTTAAAATAACTGTTGGTTCAATAAACCATCCTTTTGATTTATCGTATCCGCCGCCAACTACAATCTCCGCTTCGTTCGATGCTTTGGCGTCATCAATTGCTTTGGCTAATTTGTCAAAAGAAGCTTCGGTAATCACTGCCGACATAAAGTTGCCCATGTCTTCCGGCGATCCCATTTTAAAAGTCTTGACATCTTCAGTCATATATTGTTTTACATCTTCCCACAAAGAAGCCGGAATATAGGCACGAGATGCAGCGGAACATTTTTGTCCCTGGTATTCGAAAGCACCACGAGATAATGCCGTAGCTACTTCTTTCGCATCAGAAGAAGGATGTGCCCAAACAAAGTCTTTTCCCCCTGTTTCCCCTACAATGCGCGGATACGTTTTGTATTTATGGATGTTTTGACCGATGGTTTTCCAGAAATCGTTAAAAACGCCTGTGGAACCGGTAAAATGAATTCCTGCAAAATCTTCAGAATCCAATACCGTATCAGTAATCATTGCGGAATTTCCGTAAACTACGTTGATAACACCATCAGGCAATCCAGCTTTTTTAAATATTTCTACAATCATATTTGCCGAAAAAATCTGAGTTGCCGCAGGTTTCCAAACCACTACATTGCCCATCATTGCTACACTTGACGGAAGGTTTCCGGAGATCGCCGTAAAGTTAAAAGGTGTAATTGCATAAACAAAACCTTCCAACGGACGTTGCTCTACTCTGTTCCAGATTCCTTTTGAAGAAACCGGTTGTTGTTTATAGATTTCGGTCATATACTGTACGTTGAAACGCAAAAAGTCAATCAACTCACAAGCCGCATCGATCTCTGCCTGGTGAACTGTTTTCCCCTGTGCAATCATCGTCGCTGCATTGATTTTAGCACGGTAAGGTCCGGCGATAAGTTCTGCTGCTTTTAAAAAGATCGAAGCTCTATGCTCCCACGCCATTTGAGACCATTTTTTACGGGCTTCCAAAGCCGAAGCAACCGCTTTTTTTACCAAAGCTTCATCTGCCGTGTGATATACACCCAAATGGTGTTGGTGATCAAACGGCGGAAATAAATTTTTGGTATTTCCCGTTCTGATTTCCTCTTTTCCAATATACAGAGGAATGTCAACAGGCGAATGGTATAATTCTTTGAATGCTTTTAATACTTCTTCACGCTCGGGAGTTCCCGGAGCATAGGTTTTTACGGGCTCATTTATAGCTACCGGAACATTAAAAAATCCTTTAGACATAACTTTAGATGTTATTTATTAATTGAATATACTTGGAACATTTAAACAAAATAAGGGTATTTTCACACGAAAGGGTTGCTTCGTATCCAGATTGATCATCGTAAAATATCCCTGCATACTTCCTGCACTTCCTTTTATAAAAGAACCGGACGAATAGGTAAAAACTTCGTAGGGTTTCAGCTTTGGCTTTTTCCCAATTACTCCTTCTCCTTCTACAATTTCATCAAAATTCAACGGGTCTTTTATCAGCCAGTAACGACGTAATAACTGTACTGCCTCACTGCTTCGGTTTTCAATACTTATTTTGTAATTAAAAAAGTTTACAAATCCATCGAGATGCAATTTACTGGTCAGATAGTGCACTCTGACCGTTATTTTTATCCCTTTTGTGACTTGCGAAACCATCTTTTTATATTTTTTTCAAAATTACGAATATTTTTTTAATTGGTAATGAGTTTACTGTCTGCTTTGCCCAAACCAATTATACGTTCATAACGATCGGCATCTCCTTTATAATAGACCAGTGTATGATAAACATTTTCTGTTTCCACAAAATTTCCGTCTGGGTTGAGCTCTTCCAATACTTTTCCATTGGCAGAAGCGATTACATATTTATAATTGACAAAACCTTGTTTTAAGAATAATGCTGTTTTATAAGAAGCGCTTTCCGCTTCAAATTTCATTTCATAATCGCTGCTTAACTGATAATCGTTAAACATTCCTACTATATAAAGTTTTTGGTTATCCGGCAGTTTTTCGAGGTTATAAGTAAAGTAAACCCAGGCATAATCTGCTTCTGTGTTGTCATTATCTCTAAATCTGTTTCTTGGTTTAAAAGCACCATTTACATCCTGAAAAAAACTATAAGCATTACTGTTTTTTAAAGGCGAGCGCGGATAAAGGAACACTTCATATAATTCATTTCTTGTAATTTTACTTACTGTATTATTAATCCGGCGAATATCACTGTTGTCAAAAAACAAAAACTCATTTCCTGCCCAAAAATTCGTTTCTTCATCGTATTGATATTGAAATTTGTTTCCTAAAATATACTGAGGTTGCAAACCGTTGAGCGCATTGTACCATTGTCCGTTTTGCAGTATGACCACACGGACATTTTTTCTTGGATTTTGCAGCAGCTCCGAACCAAAATCAATCGTGAGATAAACATTCTGTTTCTGTGAAGAAGCCTCCAGATTGCGCGGTCGTTTCAATTCCATGCTTACCGAAGCCAAATCTTCGTAAAGCACAAAACGTCTTTCCAATACTTTTTCATTGTCCTGACTATAAATCTCCAGAAGATAATTCCCCGAAATCAGTATTTGAGTACTACGGTTGGGAAAGGAAATTGTGTAATGCACAAACGGCTGAAAGGTATTAAATGACGTTTGGTAGGAATCGATCCGCATATATTGCATCCCGTTTAAATACTCGGTCACTTTTAAATCTGAAACTTTCCAATCAGGCGTACAGTGAACGATTTTGTAATAATAATCTGCCTCATCGCCTATGAGATCATCAAAAGAAAACCGAAAACTTTCGTCCATTTTAAAGATAGGAACCAGCGATTCGTTTCCCTGATGAAATGCTGCCGATTTGATGTAATAAGGATCGGGGAAAGCGAAGCTTTTTAAGGTGATAAAAAGAACAATAGAAATATACAGGATTTTCTTCATAAAGCACTTGATTTACATAACTGTAAATATAGTGATGTAATTTTATATATGGAACAGCTCAGACAATTATCATTTCAACAAGTAAAGATTTTTTTAGCCTATAACGATTATTTCGTCAAAATTACGTTACTTTGTACAATTAAATTATTTAAAAATAAAATCATAGATTATGAAAAAAATCGTTTTATCACTGGCAATTATCGGTGGATTAGTATTTACTTCTTGTAAAAAAGATAGTGCTCAGGAAAATTTAGACAGTAAGTTGGATTCTATTCAGTCGGAAGTTAATGATACTTTAGATTCTATAAAAGACGAAGTTGCTGATACCGTAGAATCATTAGAAGCAAAAATCAAGGAAGCTGAAGAAGAATTGAAAAATGCTGTAACAGTAGATGCTAAGCAAGCTGCTACCAAAAAATTAAACGAAGCTAAAGCTGCTTTGGCTACTTTGAAAGGTGAAGCAATCTCTACTGCCGAAGAAGTAAAACAAGAAGCGACCAACGCTGCTAAAAAAGCCGGAGAAGCTGCTAAGAAAACTGTAAAAGATGCAGAGAAGAAGGTAGAGGAAGTAAAAAAAGAAGCTGCTGTAACTAAAGAAGAAATTCAACAAGCCGGTAAAAAAGCTGTTGAGAATATTAAAGAAGAAGAGAAAACACTACAAAGAAGATCCGGTTTATAAAAACAGATGCTTTTTTAGGGTATATAATGATTAATAAAAAAGGTTGACTGTTAGCATCAACCTTTTTATATTATACTAC
>DATGMY010000236.1:0-9204 GCA_035307005.1 Flavobacterium sp.
TAATGATTCGTACTTTTATGTTTTAAATGCGACAAAAACGAATGAAAAACCTGCAGTAGAACGTATCTTTAAAATGGGAACTTTGTATAGTAGCGGTGATAAATACTCAAGAGAATTTTGGAACGATCCTGAAATTATTAATCTAGAAGAATAAAAGTTATCAGCATCACAAAGAATTTGAAGATTAAAAAAAGCAACTCGATTGAGTTGCTTTTTAGTAGTAGGTAATTGTTCTTGTAAAAACAGATTTATTAAATTTGTCCACAACATCGTAATAAACCCAATTACCTGTTTCATCGAATTTATACTGAATATCAAATTCATATTTTTCATCAAGTTTATCATCAAGATAAAATTCCACACCGCTAAATGTACCATATTCATTAAAAAAACTTACTGCTTTTTCTATTACACCACTATTATTCAACAAATTTCTCTCCATTCTAATCAACATCTTTACTTCATTGTAAAAATATTCTGTTGTGTTAAAAATTCCCCCAGATTCATCATAAGTTATCGTCTTATACACTAAATCTTTCTTATCGTAATAGTTTTCAGCAAATTTTATTGTTATGCTATCTTCTTCTTTATACACCGTTTCTAACCAACCAGTAGGTGTTTCTTTCTTTTTTCTGGATATACCATCGAACTCTAATGAATTTTTATTTTTTAATAAATATCCGTCTTTAGAAAATTCCATTTCGCTTGATAAAGGAAAACAATCAGCATCAATATCACTTTTTGAGCAACGTTTATATTCTTCTTGAATTGATTTCACATTTCCTTTTAAACCAAACGATTGTAAACTTTGGGCTTTTATGCCAAAACAAAAAAATACTGTAACTAAAATGAACGCTATATTTTTCATACACATTTAACTTAGATATATAAAGATATAAAAAAAGGCAATTCTTCCGAATTACCTTTTAATATCTAATCTAAAAATTAGTATCTGTAATATTCCGGTTTAAATGGCCCTTCAACCGTTACACCAATATAATCCGCTTGCTCTTGAGAAAGCGTTTCCAATTCAACACCTAATTTAGCCAAGTGCAAAGCAGCTACCTTTTCATCTAAATGTTTTGGCAGCATATAAACGTCGTTCTCGTATTTATCAGAATAGTTCCATAACTCAATCTGAGCCAATGTTTGATTGGTAAACGAGTTTGACATTACAAACGAAGGATGTCCGGTTGCACAACCTAAGTTTACCAAACGACCTTCTGCCAAAATGATGATGTCTTTTCCATCAATAGTATATTTATCTACCTGCGGTTTGATTTCAATTTTTGAAGCACCGTGGTTTTTGTTCATCCAGGCCATATCGATTTCGTTATCAAAGTGACCAATGTTACAAACTACCGTTTTGTCTTTCATCTGTTCAAAATGACGGCCAACAACGATGTCTTTATTTCCTGTTGTCGTGATGATAACATCTGCATTGCCAACTACAGTTTCTAATCTTTTCACTTCATATCCGTCCATAGCAGCTTGCAAGGCGCAAATCGGGTCGATTTCTGTTACCGTAACAATAGATCCCGCACCACGGAAAGAAGCTGCCGTTCCTTTACCAACATCGCCATAACCACAAACAACTACACGTTTACCAGCCAACATCAAATCAGTAGCACGACGAATGGCATCAACTGCCGATTCTTTACAACCGTATTTGTTATCAAATTTAGATTTCGTTACCGAATCGTTCACGTTGATTGCCGGCATTGGCAATGTTCCTGCCTTAACACGCTCGTACAAACGATGAACCCCTGTTGTAGTTTCTTCAGACAATCCTTTGATTCCCGGAACTAATTCAGGATAACGATCCAAAACCATATTGGTTAAATCTCCGCCATCGTCCAAGATCATGTTCAATGGTTTACGGTCTTCGCCAAAGAACAACGTTTGTTCAATACACCAGTCAAACTCTTCTTCGTTCAAACCTTTCCATGCATACACCTGAACACCGGTTTCGGCAATTGCAGCCGCAGCCTGATCCTGTGTAGAAAAAATATTACAGGAACTCCAGGTAACCTCTGCCCCCAACGCTTTTAATGTTTCAATCAAAACAGCTGTTTGAATCGTCATGTGCAGACAGCCTGCAATACGGGCACCTTTCAGTGGCTGCTCGTTTTTGTATTCTTCACGAAGTGACATTAATCCGGGCATTTCTGCTTCTGCCAATTCAATTTCTTTTCTTCCCCAAGCCGCTAATGAAAGATCTTTCACTTTAAAAGGCACATAAGGTATTGTTTCTGTACTCATGTATTCTGTATATTTGTATATCAATTTATGCAAATTTACACAATTCATTTTAATTGATTTCTAAAGGAATTCTTAAACAACATTTTATGCCTTTATATAAAACCATAACACACAATGCGGATACGCAGATTTATGTATGGAAAATCACCGAAGCAGAAGCCGAATTGAAACACGATGTGACGATGCAGGAAAAGCATTCGGCACGATACAACGGAATGCTTTCGGAATCGCACCGAAAAGGTTTTTTGAGTGTAAGAAAACTGTTACAAGCGGCGGGATACACCGATTTTGACCTTAATTATGACGAAAACGGAAAGCCCACACTCAGCGATGAAAAATACATTTCCATAACACATTCGTTTGAATTTTCGGCGATCATCATCAGTACAAAAAATGTGGGTATAGACATAGAAAAACAACGGGAAAAAATTACCCGGATAGCAGATAAATTTATTGGAACAGAAGTTGATTTTTTAAATAAAAAAGAAAATTATATTGAGGATCTAAGTATTATTTGGGGAGCGAAAGAATCGTTGTACAAAATGTGTAATTCACGCAGCCTTAGTTTTAAACAGAATATGCACGTGCAGGAATTTCACTCCGGAAGCCATTTTGGAAATGCTTTTGTCGATTGTCCGGAACTGGATTTCGCACGTGGTTTTCAGTTTTATTTTGAATCGTTTGATGGTTATACGATGGTTTACGCTCTAGAAAGTGAATGATATTTATCCCACTGATTCACAGATAATTGTTGTGATTTTTATCTTACATTGGTTTTGATATAAAATCTGTGCATCCGTAGCAATATATAAAACTATGAATAAAGAAATTATAAAAACCGAAATACAATATAAAGCGGTACGCAGTTCGGGTGCCGGTGGACAAAACGTGAATAAAGTTGCTACAAAAGTACAGCTTCAGTTTTGCATAGAATCATCTAAGGGATTAACCGTTGATGAAAAAGCTGCTTTGACCGAAAAATTAGCCAGCCGAATCACTAAAGAAGGCTTTATTATGGTGGAATGCGATGAAACCCGCAGTCAGTTAAAAAACAAAGAATTGTGTACCAAACGCCTGTTTATGCTTTTGGAAAATGCTCTGAAAAAAGATAAAAAACGTATTGCAACCAAGATTCCAAAATCGGTTATAAGAAAACGTTTAGAAGACAAGCAACGCAATGCAGAGAAAAAACAAAACAGGAGGTTTAGGTTTTGAACAATTAGTTAATTAGACAATGAGAAAATTCACAAATTAATTCATTCACAAATTTACTAATTGACACATTATTTTTCATATCTTTGCCCCGTCTCAAAGGGGTGCCATTCGGCTGAGATCATACCCGTAGAACCTGATCCGGATAATGCCGGCGTAGGGAATTGAACATTTGTTTTATGCGTGCACACGTAAAGCATGGTTCATTGCGAACATTTTTTATTAATCACAACAAAATAATGACCCCTTTTATTTGTAAAAATCATTTTACGAATGAAATTCAATTTTTTGTTAACAAGTCTTTGCTTGTCGCCTTTTGTAATACAAGCACAAACCACTACCGAAACCCAAAAGGATTCGATTACTTCAGAAATATTAGATGAAGTATTAGTACAAGCCGTCCGGGCAAACAGTAAAACTCCGGTTGCGTACAGTAACCTCAACAAGAAAGAGCTGGCAAAACGCAATTTGGGGCAAGACATCCCTGTTTTGATGAATTTTATGCCATCGGTTGTTACCACAACTGATGCAGGAAACGGCGTGGGCTACACCGGAATACGTGTACGTGGTAGCGACGGAACCCGCGTAAATGTTACCATCAACGGAATTCCGTATAACGATGCCGAATCGCACGGAACTTTTTGGGTAAATATGCCCGATTTTGTATCAAGTGTCGAAAATCTGCAATTGCAGCGCGGAGTAGGAACATCAACCAATGGTTCAGGGGCGTTTGGTGCCAGTCTGAATTTATTGACCGATGCGTATTCACACGATTCTTATGGTGAAATTGCCAATTCATTCGGAAGTTTCAACACCCGCAAACACACCGCAAAATTTTCCACCGGATTGGTAAACAACACCTTTGAATTGACCGGTAGGTTGTCTAACCTGTATTCTGACGGTTACATCGATCGGGCTTCGTCTAAACTGAATTCTTATTTTTTGCAGGGAACTTTTGTGAACGAAGGAACTTTGATCAAAGCATTGGTTTTTGGCGGAAAAGAAAAAACATATCAGGCGTGGAACGGTCTCGAAGATGAAAACATGTTAAAAACCAATAGAACCTACAATCCTTCCGGTGCTTATATTGACGACAACGGCAATCTGCAATTTTACGACAACGAAACCGACAATTACAGTCAAGACCATTATCAATTGCACTGGAACGAAAAATGGAACCAGTATTGGAATACCAACATCGCGGTACATTATACCAAAGGATTTGGCTATTATGAAAATTACAGAACAAACCAAAAATTATTGGAAGATTACGGAATTGCTCCCGTGGAAGTTGATGGGCAAATTCAGGACAGATCTGATTTAATCCGTAGAAAGTATCTCGACAACTATTTTTATGGAATTACTTTTTCGGCACAGTACGTCAAAGAAAATTTAGAATTGTTGTTTGGCGGAGCGGCTAATACGTATGACAACGACCACTTTGGCGAAGTTTTATGGATCAGAACACAACCTCAAAACAAGTTCCCTCAGGAATTTTACCGCAACAACTCTAAAAAAACCGACATCAACGGATACGTAAAAGCAAGTTATACCTTTAACGACCAATGGATTTTGTTTGGAGATTTACAATTGCGAAATGTTTCCTACAAAGCCAACGGAGACGACACAGGAATAGTAGATGATACGTTCAATTTCTTTAATCCAAAAGCGGGATTGACCTATAAAATCGACCAAAGCAGCCAGGCGTATTTCTCGTATGCACGGGCAAACAGAGAACCGAACCGCGTGGATTATGAAAGTGGCAATCCTAAACCGGAACAACTCGACGACTTTGAATTGGGCTGGCGCTATGGATCCGAAAAATTATCGCTCAATATCAACGGATATTATATGTTGTACAAAGATCAGTTGGTTTTAACCGGCGCATTGAACGACGTAGGTGCGGCAATCAGAGAAAACAGCGGAAAAAGTTATCGTTTGGGATTGGAGATTGACGGAAATTGGCGTTTTACGGAAAAATGGCAAATCAACCCGAGCGTGACATTCAGTTCAAATAAAAACATTGATTATAAAACACAAATCGATGGTGAAATGAGAAACCTGGGAAACACCAATATATCGTTTTCACCAAATATAATTATAGGAAATGCCTTAACTTTTTCTCCGGTTAATCAGTTAAACATTTCATGGTTAACCAAATTTGTTGGCGAACAATATATGGGAAATACTGACTCTGATGTTTCTAAATTAGATTCTTACCTAACAAACGATCTTAATATTGTGTATGAAATGCCTTTGAAAAAATGGTTTAAAAGTATATCATTCAATGTTTTGGCAAACAACATCTTTAACGTAAAATATATTTCAAACGGATATTATTACACCTACGATGATGATTGGAGTGTTCCCGGAAGTATTACTACAGAATATGGCGCAGGCTATTATCCACAAGCGCAGTTTAATATTTTAGGCGGCGTTTCGCTGAAGTTTTAATTAAAAAAAGCATTGCCAAAGTTCGGAACTTTGGCAATGCTTTTTTTAATTATATCAGCTTCATATTTAGATAAAATTAAATCGTATTATTGTAATGTTTTTTATCTTTTGTTTATGGAATCAGATTTTTTGGAAAAACACCCTATAATATTAGAAAATTTCAATGATTGTCAAAGATTATTATGCAAAATAAGAAAATCTTATATAAACTTCACGCCTGAAGAAAAAGTAAGGCAATCATTTTTGGATTATTTACTAAATGATGTAAAAGTTCCACCAAATAATATTAAACTTGAATATCATACATTTTCAATTGACCAATACAAAGGGAGAGTAGATATTCTAATAGAAGACGATAATGGAGTTCCTTTTATTATTTATGAATGTAAAAAAGAAGGCGAATTTTTTACAAATGATGTATGGATACAGGCTCTACGTTATTTTACTCACTTTAATACTATTGAATATATAGGCTTTGTAATTGGTAATGAAATTAAACTTTTTAAGTTTTACCTTGAAGATGGAAAGGTTAAAAATATTGAATTAACTAATCATCCCACATATAATGAATTATTATACGGGAATAACTTTGAATATTATGTAGATACAATACTACCTTACGAGAGAGTGGATTTATATACAAAAGATGAATACATTCTTAATCAGTTTCTTGACTATGGCTTAATTGGTGAAGGAAGTTCAGAAAAACTTTACCCTTTCTTTATCAATTTTTACAATTGGTGTTATGATATTGAAGATGTTTTTAGAAGTAAAGGCTGTGTAGATTTAGGAACAAAAGTAACCGCTTTTGGTAGTGCAACAACTAAATTTGCACCGAATACCTATCGTTCTATTTCAAAAAAAATAAATGGAGACCGAGTAATTTTTTGTTTTGCATTGAGTGCTGTAAATTATGGTAAAACAATTAAAACAGGGATCCAAGTGGGAGTTGAGACTATCAAAACCAAGCGTTCTTCTTTACAGTTAAACTTAGATAATTCAATAATAGAAACCGCTGATTCTTATGAAATATGGCACACAGGAGCCATTACGTTAGGAAAAAAAGGTGCTTCTAAACGAGATAAATTTATATCTTTTGTAAAACAATTAAAACCCGATTTAGTTGTTAATAATAAAATCTATTTAGGGTCTTTATCCAAAAATGAAGAAATGAATTCTGATTCTCAATCTTTTATTAATTTTATCGAAAATTTAATATCTTATTGTAAAATACGGGAAAATTACAGAAATATATCTTCTTAATAAAAATGAACTTAATTTTAAGTAGTAAGTTATTGTTTAAGCTATAGCTTTTAAACCATGTGAGGGCTTAAACAAAATTTATCAGTAAAAACTAATAATAAATATCTCTTATTGATAATCAACTTCTCTTAGAATTCAACATTCGTTTCACATTTAATTATAAATCGTAATTATATTACCTTCTTGTATCACACGGTATTCTTTGAGAGAGAATTGCGCCTCTGTGGTAGCCAGTCCTAAATAAAGATTATAGACCAATTCGTCACTACAACCACATTTAGCCTCTACCCCATCCAAAGTCAACTTAGAACAGCTGCTTACACCGTGATTGGCGCAGGTAGCTTCAAAAGCACGTATTCCCGTTCCTGTATTGATGACCAACACACCATTGATTCCGTAACCTGCTACATAGACCACATTTCCGGGATACTGCAATTTATTGTACAAAGGCAGGTTGGTATTCAACGTTAGATTTACTGCATAATCCGGTAAATAAGGGTTTTGAAAAAACCATTCGTCTTTGGAACAAGCTGCCGTCAAAAATATAAAACTAATTAACAGCATGAGATTTTTTTTCATAACAAAAGATTTGAAAAACAAATTTAATTATTTAACTTTGACCTGAATAACAAAGAGATTAATATTAACATAATAAATGTATTAGAAAACGAAATCCCGTGTGTATGGGATTTTTTCTATTTTATAAAACGAATTGAGAAATGAGCAAAGTATCTTATTATACCGCAGAAGGATTGAAAAAACTAAGGGACGAGGTTGATTATTTAAAGAATGTGGAACGTCCGAAAGCTTCACAAGCTATTGCAGATGCTCGCGACAAGGGAGACTTGTCTGAAAATGCAGAATACGACGCAGCCAAGGAAGCACAAGGCTTGTTGGAAATGAAAATTGCCAAGATGGAAGAAGTTTTGGCAAACGCACGTTTAATAGACGAATCGCAATTAGATGATACCAAAGTACTGGTGCTTTCTACAGTTCGCATAAAAAACCAAATCAATGGCATGGAACTAACCTATAAATTAGTTGCCGAAAGCGAAGCCGACTTGAAGTCGGGAAAAATATCTGTTACTTCTCCTATAGGAAAAGGTTTATTAGGCAAATCCGTTGGAGAAATTGCAGAAATCAGCGTACCAAACGGAACATTGAAGTTTGAAATTTTAGAAATTACCAGAGACTAAAAAAACAGCTTGTTATGAGTATATTCACAAAGATTATCAACGGAGAATTGCCCGCTTACAAAGTGGCTGAAAACGATGATTTCATTGCGTTTTTAGACATCAACCCCAACACTAAAGGGCATACACTTTGTGTACCCAAAAAAGAAATCGACAAGATTTTTGATATGGACGAAGCACATTATACCGCCTTGATGCAGTTTTCATACAAAGTAGCAAAAGCCCTTGAGCAAGCCATTCCATGCAAACGTGTTGGTATGTCGGTAGTAGGTCTGGAAGTACCACACGTACACGTACATTTAATTCCGCTTCAGGAGATGGAAGATATTCGCTTCCAGCGAAAGGCATCGCTTACGAAAGAAGAGCTTGAAGAAACAGCCAGAAAAATAGCTGAAAATATGTAATAAAAAAATCCTTTGAAGTTTCAAAGGATTTTTTTTATTAATATGGTTTTTGTGCAAACTGAATGGTCACAAATTCACTATCTGTATAACCGGCTCTTCGAGCTTGTACTTGTACTTCACCAATAGTTGACTGTGAATATCTATTGCCCGGAATTGCTTTTCCATCAACATAAAAAGTAGCATCTTCAATTTCACTTGAACCTATCATCGCTTCAAAAATAGCATCACTACCCAAAGGTCTATATTTCCCATTGTGATTAATTGTTAACTGTTCACCAATATTAGGATTAGGGTTTGGCACCGGAGCTTCTAATACCGGATCGTCTTCCGAACAGGAAACAACTCCAAAAGAGGTAAAAGAAACTATGGCAATAAAGAACAAAATCTTTTTCATATTTCAAATGTTAAAGCTGTAT
>DATGMY010000237.1:0-5638 GCA_035307005.1 Flavobacterium sp.
ATTGCAATCTACAAGAGCAATGAAAGATTTTGAAGAAAAATCGATAAAATTCATCATCCGAAGCAAAGAAAACCGCAAATTTGAAGAAATAGAATCTTTTCTTGATGGGAAAAAGCCTCAAAAATGGGATGATTGGGAAGTGGTAAAAGACAGTAAAGTAAAACTATATACTGGAAAACCTATTCAAAACAAACGTGGAAACCTGCATTATCGGGAAGAAAAAGTAGAAACTCATTTTCGATTGTGGTAGTGATCAAAAACGAAAAACAAAGCAAAGAATTTTGGTTTCTAACCAATGAATTTGAACTCTCAGCCAAAGAGATTACAGATTATTACAGAAAACGTTGGGACATCGAAGTGTTTTTTAGATTCTTAAAGCAAGAACTAAATCTAAGTCATTTAGTGTCAATGAACAAGAACGGAATTGAAGTAATGCTTTATATGACGATGATTGCCTCAATGCTTCTTTTAATATACAAAAAAGCAAATAATTTAGGCTATAAAACCGCCAAAAGGCGCATTGCAATGGAACTAAGAGATATGATAACTGCGATTCTAATTGTATTCGCAGGTGGTGACCCTGCCAAAGTTTTCAAAACATAATGGTCGGAAGAAATTCCGACCATGACTACATTTAGCTCTCTTTTTCAATTTTATCAAGTGCCTTTTGAAGCAAATCCGTAACTTTCTGCTTTAATTCAACAGGCTCAACTATTTCGGCTTCGATGCTGTACATTAAAAACCAACGGGCAAAGTATTCTAATTTGGTAGTAGTTTCAAAAGTCATTTCAACGGAATCATTAATTTCTTTTTCAGAAACAAAACCATATGAATTTTTGTCCCAATTAAAATAATGTGCCCTATTTTTAGGTGCCAGAATTTTCACAGTTATTTTGTCGGATTCAGCCGATTTCTTTTTATCTAAAAAATACCCTAACGCTTTATGTTCCTTATTAAACAGATGATTGGTTTTAACGATTTGCTTTACCCTGTCAATTCTAAATTGCCGGTAATCATTCCTTAAATAACAAAAAGCCATAAAATACCAATATTCGTTTTCATAAAAGATACCGATGGGTTCTAATAATCTTTTATCTGCTTGATTTGAAGACGGTTTTTGATACAATATTTCGATCTGTATTTTTGAAACAATACTGTCTAATAAAACCGACAGTACTTCTGTAGTATTTTCTGTTGATGATGAATTGAAAATTAAATACTGGTCTTCAATTAGTGCGACATTTTCTTTTTCGCTGGTTCGTAAAACAGCTTTCATTTTGTGTAATGCCGCAGAAAAGTTAAAGCTCATTTTCTTATCGGCAAATTTTTCTACCAGCTTTTCGGCAATAGTAAAACTCAACGCTTCTTCTTTTGTAAAAATGGTGGGTGGAATTTTGTATCCTTCAACCAACGCATAACCTTTTCCGGGTTCATTGTAAATAGGTACACCGGCATTTTCCAATGCTTTGATGTCCCGGTAAATCGTTCGGATGCTTACATCGTATCTATGGGCAAATTGTTGTGCAGTAATCCAGTTACGCGATTGAAGTTGCACGTAAATATTTAAAATACGGTTGAATTTTTTTACATCTAACTGACTCATACGATCACAACAAAGTTAATTGGTTTTGATGCAAAGCGTTTTCCAGCTGTAACAATGCTTTTTTTCTCCAAAGACCACCGGCATATCCCACCAAAGAACCATCGCTGCCAATAATTCTGTGGCACGGAATCACAATGGCGTGCTTGTTCATTCCATTTGCTGTAGCAACCGCACGAATCGCTTTTACATCGCCTGATTTTATCGCTTGTTCTTTGTAAGTAACGGTTTTCCCATAAGGAATTTCCTGTAATGATCGGTACACTTTTTTCTGAAAATCAGTTCCGGTTAAAAGCAAAGGCACCGTAAATTCAGTAAGAGATTGATTAAAATAAGATGTTAATTCTTCTTTCAATTGTTTTAAATGGGAATGATTTTCATCTACAACATATTTTGCTTGGAACAATTTCCCCAATTTATGTAATTCCTTTTCAAGATGAATACGGTCGTCAAATTCCACAAACAAAATCCCTTCCGCTGTTGTTCCTGCCCACATTATTCCCAAAGGAGTATCTATACTGGAGATAGAAATTATATGTTCCAAACCTGACTGAGTATTCCAGTCCGCTATCAAATCTTCCATAATTTAAAAATACAAAAAAAACCTTCTCAATTGAGAAGGTTTTTGAAAATTTATTTACCGCTAAAATTACTCAGCTGCAATAATTTCGTAAGGTAACTCAACAATTACATCACGGTGTAAACGTACATTTGCAGTATATTTACCTAAACGTTTGATGGTACCTGAGGTGATGAATTTTCTGTCGATTGCTTGTCCGTTAGACTCTAAAGCAGTAGCGATGTCAGCATTTGTAACTGAACCGAATAATTTCTCTCCCCCTGCTTTAACAGTAATCTTGATATCCAATCCTTTTAATACTTCTGCAGTAGCGTTAGCATCAGCAATCAATTTAGCTTCTTTGTGAGCTCTTTGTCTCAAATTCTCAGCCAAAACTTTTTTTGCAGATGGAGTAGCCAAAGAAGCCATTCCCTGAGGGATTAAATAGTTACGTCCGTAACCTGGTTTTACTGTTACGATATCGTCTTTAAACCCTAATTTGTTTACATCTTGTTTTAAGATAATTTCCATGTTGTTGTCCTTTTTAGTAGAAGTTAGGTTTCAATATTGAAAACCAACAACTATATTATTTAAAATTATTTCAATAAATCTGCTACGTACGGCATTAAAGCCAAATGACGTGCTCTTTTTACTGCTACTGAAACTTTTCTTTGGTATTTCAATGAAGTTCCTGTTAAACGACGAGGTAAGATTTTACCTTGCTCATTCACAAATTTCAATAAGAAATCAGCATCTTTATAATCGATGTATTTGATTCCTGATTTTTTGAAACGACAATATTTTTTAGTTTTGTTAGTTTCAATGTTTAAAGGCGTTAAATATCTGATATCTCCGTCCTTTTTCCCTTTAGCAGATTGCTCAATTGTTGACATGATAATTACGCTTTTTTAGTTTTTAATTTCTCTCTTCTTCTTTCAGCCCATGCGATAGCATGTTTGTCTAATGTAACAGTTAAGAAACGCATAACTCTTTCATCACGACGGAATTCAGTTTCTAATTCTTTAATAGCACTTCCTTCAACTTTGTATTCGAATAAATGGTAAAATCCACTTTTCTTGTGTTGAATTTCGTAAGCTAATTTTTTTAAGCCCCAGTCTTCTTTAGACACCATTTGAGCCCCTCTAGAAGCAAGAAATTCTTCGAATTTTGCTACTGTTTCCTTTACCTGAGTTTCAGATAAAACGGGATTCAAAATGAAAACAGTTTCATAGTGATTCATAATAAATAAATGATTTATGTTATAAAATTGGGTGCAAATATAATTATAATTAATATTACATCCAACTATTCGTTCTTTTTATTTAATAATAATCAACATTTACCACAACTTTTATTGAACGGTATTGCCCTATACTTTCAAAACTTTTTAAGGTTTTAGTAATTATCCCTTTTGTATGCTTCAAAGAAACATTAATAGGTATTTTGATGAGAATGTTTCGCAAATAGTGATTTCTTATTCTATTTATAGATGGTTCTTCAGGTCCTAGTACTAGTGCTTGAAGGTTTTGTTGCAATTGCTCGAATAGCCATAAAGACCCTTGTGATAGCTTATCGTAATCCACATGTTTTAATTGAATACGAATTAAACGATAAAAAGGTGGGTATTTAAAGTTTAGCCGGTCATACATTTGCTCTTTAAACATTCCTTGATAATTATTTTGAGTAACTTGCTGTATGACATTATGCATAGGATTATATGTTTGAATCAACACCTTTCCTTTTTCTTTCCTACCTGCTCTTCCCGCAACCTGTACCATCATTTGAAAAGCCCTTTCATGAGCCCTAAAATCAGGAAAATACAATGCATTATCTGCATTCATAATACCAACTAATCTCACATTCTCAAAGTCGAGCCCTTTGGCTAACATTTGTGTACCGACTAAAACATCTATTTCTTTATTTTTAAATCTATCGATAATTTTTTCAAAAGCAAATTTCCCTTTAGTAGTGTCTTGATCCATACGAGCTATAGATAAGTTTGGAAATATTTTCACCAATTCTTCTTCTACTTGCTCTGTTCCAAAACCTTTAGTAGACAAATCAGTGCTTCTACAAGTATAACAACTACTAGGCATTGCTGCTGTGTATCCACAATAATGACATTTAAGGTGATGATACATTTTGTGGTAGGTTAAACTTACATCACAAGCCTGACATTTGGGCACAAATCCGCAGGTTAAACATTCTAAAACTGGAGAAAACCCTCTACGATTCTGAAATAGAATAACTTGCCCTCCATAATACATGACTTCATTTATTGCGTCTATCAGGTCAACAGAGAAATGTCCAACCATTTCTTTTCGCTTATAGGATTCTTTCAAATCTACAAGTACGATATCAGGTAATGAAACCTTATGAAATCTTTCCTTTAGCTCTACCAACTTATATTTTCCTTGGTAAGCATTGTAATAACTTTCTAAGCTTGGTGTTGCAGAGCCTAGCAAAGCTTTGCTGTTGAATTGTTTTGCTAAAACGATAGCCACATCACGGGCATGAAACCTCGGTGATGGATCGTGTTGTTTATATGACTGATCGTGCTCTTCGTCAATAATAACTAAACCTAAATTAGTAAACGGTAAAAAAACTGCTGAACGCGCACCAATTATAATTTTGCTTTCTTCAGGATTTTCTAACATTCGCATCCAAACCTCATGTCTTTCGTTTTTTGAATATCTCGAATGATACACCATAACTTCTTTACCAAATTGATGTACTAATCGTTGAGTAAGTTGCGTTGTTAATGCAATTTCGGGAACAAGAAAAAGCACCTGTTTTTCCTCTTTAATTTGTTCTTCAATCAGTTGGATATAAACTTCTGTTTTACCAGAACCTGTAATACCATGTAGCAATACTATTTCATCAGCTGAAAAATGTTTATTAATTTCCTCATAAGCTGTTTTTTGAACATTAGTTAACACTATACTTTGCGCTTGGGTTTCATCAAAAGCCACACGATATACATCTTTTTCGTAAACCTCAAATACCTCTTTATCAACTAAACCTTTAAAAACAGCTTGAGAAACACCTGCTTTTTCTAATAGCTGTTTAACAGTAATTTGATTTGTGCCTTGTGTTGCCAATTGAAAATACGTTAAAACCAAACGTCTTTGTTTTTCTGAACGATTTAATTTTTCTAATAAGGGTTGCAAATTGTTATCAATATCGTAAGCATCATTTAAACGAACCAATTTTTGGGTTTTAGGTTTATATGTTTCTTTAACCTCTTCATGTGTTCGCAACACATCTTTTAATACCAATTGTTGTATTACTGGTAAAATATTTTTCTTATTAATTATTGATTGCACTTCTTCAACCTTAAGTATAGGTTGAATTTGCATGGCTTCAAAAATCAAGTATTCGTCATCAGACAATGTTTGTAAATCATGTGTTTTTGAAGTGTTGAAATATAATATTGTTTCGTTTTCTAATATCAAACTTGGTGGAACTGCTGCGCGATA
>DATGMY010000238.1:0-2616 GCA_035307005.1 Flavobacterium sp.
GGCTTTAGCCTAACCATTTTTTTAGACTAAAGCCTTTTTTATGCTTTATTTCTTTTATCGGGCTAATGCCTGATGCTATTAATCGAACTCAGGTTCGTAAATAAAAGCTCCGTTAGGAGCGACCTGTAAAATGAACAGGAGGCTCCTCCGGAGCATTACAGGAAAGATGTGTTTAAATATATACCATTAATTATTAGCTAAATAACAATCTAACTCAGGTTTTTAGCTGGTTCAAACTTCAAAAGCAATCAGAGTTCCTCTGTATGAACCAGAACCTCTTTATTTTTTAGGTTTTTGACAATCAAAAAAGACAACAAGATTGTAAACATTAAAATAATCCCGTGAAGAAAATGAAAGCTGTTTTCTAAGAACAACACCGCCAGCACAAATAAAATTACAGTAGCAATCATTCTGCTTTTATAGGTTATTTTTCCTACTTTCCGTTCATTAAAATAAACCAAAGAGGTAATCGAAGATGAAAGCCCAATCATAAATGCTAAAGGAGCAAGTTCATTTTCTTGTTGAATAATGGAAAATAACAAAATAATCAGGGAAACAAGAAGAGTTAAAATTGAAGTTTTGTTGTTTTCTAAAACAATAAATTCCGGACGGTAAATGTCTGTTTGGAAAGAAGTATATTCTTGTGGATTTAATTTAATACTTCGTAAATAGTCTGTTTTCAAACTGTCATAAAGAGCCTGCACTAACCCTCTGTGATGAAGATAAAGACCTGCGAACAGTTCTTTGTCAGCTCTGTTTTTCGCTGTTACAAAAATACTTGTTTCATAAGGAAAAATCATGCCTAATTTAAACGTAATCTTTTGTGTGTTTTTCGGCAGTTCTATGACATATTCGCCCTGTGCCAACAGTTTAGAATGCAATTGATCATCAACATAAACCCTGATGTTTCGTAAAGATCCCCAACCATAGATGAAACTGATTTTAAGGTTTAATTCAATCATAACTTTTGATTTGGTTATACATTCGCGAAACCTAAAGTTAAGAAAAAGATATTAATGTTCGACAAAAACTCATCAATTTAATAAGGAAACCCTATTTTTGCAATTGATACTGTGCATATTTTTTATGTACAGCATCATCTTTTATAAACCTAAGCGTCCCGTAGGGACATACTAAATTATTCATAAAAAAGCTCCGTTAGGAGCGACCTGTTAACCTTACAGTCATTCCCAACGGAGCTTTACACCCTCTCTCCTGTCCAACCTTTTTCAAAGGAACTGAATTAAAAAAGTTTAAGGTTAAAACCGGCTACTGATTTCCGGAAAAGAAAACACCAATTCGTTTCCTTCTCTTGTCAACTAAATATTTTTTTCCATCTTGTGACGGTATTGCGGCTGATTTTAAAATGATTTGCCAGTTCGGTATTATTCAACTGATGTTTTTTCTGATAATATAATATCCTGTAAACTGCAATATTATCATAGGAACGGTACTTTTGGTTTTCTTTGTTCTTCTTACCAAAAAGCAGATTATTCAAATGGATCACATCCATAACCTCTAAGTAGCTTTTCTCCAGAAGAAACGCACATTCATCTCTTTTGTGGGGGTATTTCATTTCCACAAGATCGGTATATATTTTCTTATAATTCGGGGTTGTCTTCTTTTTCATGTTTTTTGAGCCATCTATACAAAGTGTTTCTCGGAATCCGGTATTCTTCTATAACTTCATTTGGATTCTTTTTCCCACTTTGAACCAGTTCTACAATAAATTTAATCAACTCTCCCGTATATATATTCTTACGGAACTGCGGAAGTTTCGATTCTTGTGCTTTTATTAACGGGAGTTCTTTCTGTCCGGAAACAGGTGCATACCAAAGCAGATGTTGTGAATAAATTCTGAAAAAATCATATTCCAGTAATTTACACCAACGAAGAAGCATCTCGGTATCCATATTTTTTAACCCATACATCTGCTCGATTTCATTATCTGTAACTTTGAGAAAGTTAGCAATCCGTTCTTCCTCGATTTCCTGTTCCTGTACCAACTGATAGATCAGCGACCCAATATGAATGTCTTTGAACTTAAAATCCATCTCTCGCTTTTTTATTCAAAATTCCGAATCTGTTTATTTTCTGTTACAGTCCTTAACCACACAGACCAAAAGGATTTCTTTAGTGTGCACTTTTTAAAGAAACCCTATAATCTGTGGCTAAAAAAGAATTGAAAAATACTTGAAAAACAATTTTAACAATGCCTGATGCTTTGGAGCTTCACAACACTAACTTACGATACTAATCAGCTAATTAAATATCCAACAAACAAACGCCATTATCTGCTGATATACTTCTTCTTAACATCTCAAAATATCATTCCGTTTTGCTTTTATACGCACTATTTAGTTGAAGTGATAACATTATTAAGCCCTAAAATTGACAAGATTTTTCTTTCCATTATTATTTTTTCCCTTTTTAATAGTCTGCCCGAAAGGTAATGAACGCTTACCTTTCAGACAGATTTAACAATTTTACATTTCCACAATAATAAACTCCGAGCGTCTGTTTTGCTGATGTTCTTCTTCAGAACATTTCACACCATCGGCACAATTGTTTACTAATTCTCGTTCTCCGTAACCTTTGGCGGTCAATCTTTCTGCT
>DATGMY010000239.1:0-5606 GCA_035307005.1 Flavobacterium sp.
GTGTAAAAACTGTAATATGCGTCGTAATCAACATCTGCTGTGGTTTCCGTTGTATATTCCTGATGATTTGGTGCAGGAGGTGCATCTGGTCGATACTTTTCTATTTCTTTATTTTTTTCATTAAAGAAATTGTTCAACATCTTTTTTTCTTCAGACGAAATGATTTTTGAAGAAGCCAAATCCTTTACAAGATTTTTTGTAGATTTCTTATAAAATTTCGCTACTTGCTCTCTGGTGTATTTGGTATTTTCACTGTATTCTTTTGTATTGTAAAGAAGATTGGAAGTGATGCCGTAAACCGGATAAACATAATTATACAAATCGTAATTGTCAAAATGTGCTGTTCCGTAACTAAAAAGCGGATCTGAATAGATCGTATTCAGATTGCTAAATTCTGAAGTTGCGAGAGGAGCCTCGGCTGCGTATTCTGTCATAGAGATTACTTCGTCATATTCATTTTGCTTGTTGTGATAAGCTTCTACGTCGGCAATCATTTTTTCGGCATCCAAATCTAAAGTCAACTGAATGTTTTCACTCGACTCATAAATCAACCGAAATTTTTCATCTCTCGAATCTTCTGCCGCTACAATCAATCCTTTAAGGGTACTTTCGGGTAATAAGATTCCGGCATTATCAATTTTATTGTTTTCGTCAATACAAAAACAGGCATCATAAGATGTTTTGTCTTCAACATTCGATAAAAAAGCATAATACTCGCAATCTATACCTTTAAATGTTCCACTTCGGTCAATTTTAGAAAGCACCTTACCTTCTTCTGCAAATTTAAAAGCAGAATAGGGTGTATAGGAAACCGTTTGGGAAATACCGTTCACTGTCATGGGTACCATCCATTCGTCTTTGATGTATAAATTGGCTTCTGAAGAATTGCCCGAGGTTTCTGTATAATAAAAAGACAGTAAACTTTCTTGCTTGTTTTTTCCTATATAATGGTCGTATTTGATGGTGCTATAATCCACCAAATAATCTTCCTGAGCATTCTCAACCTCTATTTTATAAGTCAGCTTTTGATCAAATGCTACCTTCTTGACTTGCGCCAATGAAGAAAGAGCGACCATGCTAAAAATGAAACAAGCTGTTTTTTTCATCGTCAAAAATGATTAGTAATCTCCTAAAGTTTCTGTATTTTGGCTTAAAGCATTTTCCAATTGTTCGTCGTTTGGTGCTTTTCCGTGCCATGCGTGGGTGTACATCATAAAATCTACGCCGTGACCCATTTCGGTATGCAACAAGACCATTACCGGTTTTTTGTTGCCGGTTCTCGATTTCGCTTCCTGCAAACCGTTGATTACCGCTTCGATATCGTTTCCTTTTTCTATTTCCAATACATCCCATCCAAAAGCTTCAAACTTGGCTTTAAGATTTCCCATATTCAAAACATCGTCCGTAGCACCATCAATTTGTTTTCCGTTTAAATCTATGGTTGCAATAATGTTGTCCACTTTATTTCCTGCGGCATACATCAAAGCTTCCCAGTTTTGACCTTCCTGCAGCTCACCATCGCCCATAAGTACGTACACCAACTTGTCGTCGTTATTGAGTTTTTTTGTCAGTGCCGTTCCTAATGCCACCGACAATCCCTGACCTAATGAACCTGACGCTACACGCACGCCCGGCAAATGGCTGTGTGTGGTGGGGTGTCCCTGCAAACGTGAATCGATCTTACGAAAGGTTTTTAATTCGCTTACGGGAAAATAGCCGCTACGCGCCAAAACGCTGTAAAATACCGGTGAAATATGTCCGTTTGACAAGAAGAATATATCTTCTCCTGTTCCGTCCATTTCAAAGGTTTCTTTCCGATCCATAATAACCTGATACAATGCCACAAAATACTCGGCACATCCTAAAGAACCTCCGGGATGACCTGAATTCACAGCATGTACCATACGTAAAACATCTCTTCTGACTTGCGTTACCAAATCTTGTAATTGTTGTGTGTTGGGTTTCATTATATGTACATAAAATTTACAGATACAAAGATATGTTTTTTACAAGACAGCACCCAAAAACTTAATGATTTTGTTGCTACACAATTTGCAGGCTTATTCTTACATTTGCAAAATGGAAACGCTGAAATTATACTGGAGAAACTACCTGAGTGCCTATCAGGGTTTATCAAATGCTACGTGGTTGCTGGCTTTGGTAATGTTTATCAACCAGAGTGGTTCTATGGTGCTGCCGTTTTTGGGTGTGTACATGAGTACCGTTCTTGAATTTTCTCTTAAAAATGCAGGAATTGTTTTAAGCACTTTTGGTGTAGGTTCCATTTTGGGTTCATTGATAGGCGGCTGGCTTACCGACAAATTGGGTTCTTATAAAATTCAGACGTTCAGTTTGTTTTTTAGTGTTCCTTTTTACCTGATTTTACCGATTTTTAAAAGCTTCGAGGCTTTGTGTGTCGCCATCTTTTTTCTGAGTCTTATTAAAGAATTGTTTCGCCCGGCAAACAGTGCTTCAGTTTCCTATTATGCCAAACCGGAAAATCTTATTCGTGCCTTTTCACTCAACCGTATGGCACTGAATCTCGGATATTCTGTTGGTCCGGCAATAGGTGGTTTTTTGGCGGCAGTTTCTTACGACTTTTTGTTTTATACCAATGGATTGATGTCTTTTCTTGCCGGTATATTGTTTTTCTTTTACTTCAGAACCAGAAAGGGAAATACACCCGAGAAAACGGTTTCGGACAAAGCACAATCTATTAATTCCAAATCGGCTTATACCGACAAAAAATTCCTGCTGTTTAGTTTTTTTATTGCAATTTATGCTTTTTGTTTTTTCCAGATATTAAACACGTTACCGCTTTTTTATAAAAACATCGCCTTAATGACTGAAAAAGAAGTCGGTTTGCTGATGGGGTTTAACGGTATCGTGGTGTTTATTTTAGAAATGGCATTGGTTCATTATGCCGAGAAAAAATTCACACTCACGGCAAATATGATCATCGGTAGTTTGTTTTGTGGGGCTGCATTTTTTGTTTTGTTACCCTCACATGCAATTTGGATTTTATATACATCAATCTTTTTAATTTCCATCTCCGAAATATTGATTATGCCGTTTGCTTCTACCGTAGCAGTAAACCGTTCCAATACATTTAACCGAGGTTCTTATATGGGATTAAACGGTATTTCATTTTCTGTAGCTTTCATTACTTCGCCTCTTTTAGGAACAATGATCGCCGAGCAATTTGGTTTTACCAATCTTTGGATTTTTAACTGCCTGATGATTCTCATTGCAAGTGCAGGTTTTTATTTTATTATGAAGAAATTATAAAATATGCATCATTTTCAGGCAAAAAATATCAGTATTGGTTATAAAGACAAACCTCTCTTCAGCAATTTGAATTTTGAATTACGGACAGGTGTTTTGACTTCTTTATTGGGGAGTAACGGTATTGGAAAATCGACCCTTTTAAAAACCATTTCCCGTTTGATACCTCTGCAAAAAGGCGAATTGCTTTTGAACGGACAAAGTATTTTTGACCTCAGCAATGCACAGTTTTCCCAACAAATCAGTATGGTACTGACCGATAAAGAGGTACACAGAGATCTTAAAGTTTTTGAATTAGTGAAGCTTGGAAGGCAGCCTTATACCAATTGGTTAGACACCGCAACACCGCAAGATGAACAACTCATCATGCAAGCGATGGAAGATTGTGGAATTACCGATATGAAAGACCGTAAAATTTCTCAACTGAGCGATGGGCAACTTCAACGGGTTTTTATTGCCCGGGCGGTGGTGCAGGATACACCGTTTATTTTTCTTGACGAACCCTCTACACATTTAGATTTGTATCACAAAGTTCATTTGTTTAAGCTCCTTAAAAAGCTGTGCAAAAAGCAAAAAAAATGTATTCTTTTCTCTACCCACGATTTGGATTTAGCCTTGCAGTTGAGTGATGAAATTATGTTATTAAAAGACGATTTGCTCTATCACGGAACAACGGACGAACTGATTCATCAAAATGTTTTTGAACGTTTTTTTGATTCCGACGACATTGTTTTTGACAAAGAACGCAGACAGTTTACAATACTTTAATCCCCTGATGATGTTTTTGATTGGATGATACGTTGGCAACCGTCCATTCAATACGTTCTTCAAAAGGATGCTGACGCACCGGACAGTCTGATTTGGTACAGATTTTACACGAATATTCTTTGCATGCATCCAAATGAACAAAAAGTTCGATACGATTCCCAAAATGATTGATCACAGCATCTTCCAATGCATCCACTTCATTGTGCCCCTGTTCAATGTTAAAATACCAGGGCACCGTCATGTGGCAATCAAAATGGAGTGTACTTCCATATTTTATAATGCGCAGATTGTGTAAATCAATCCAGTTTTCACGGCGTTCCTGTTCCAAAAAACTTACGACTTCTTTGAGCAGTATTTCATCAGTTTCGTCCATGATTCCCGAAATAGATTCCCGAAGTATTTTATAGCCGGTATAGATGATAAATCCTGCAAAAATAAGAGCCGTCACACTGTCTATCCACGGAATCCCTGTAAAATAAAGAATCAGTAATCCAATGATAATTCCTATGGTAGAATACGTATCGGTTTGCAGATGTTTTCCGCTTGCTATCAACGCCAGCGAATGGTTTTTTTTGCCTTTTTTCACCGCAAGATATCCAACAGCATAATTGACCACTGCCGTAAGTGCCACTAAAACAAGACCTAAATCCAATTGTGTAATGGTTGAAGGATTACGCAGTTCGCCAATCGCTTCATAAATAATGATTACACCGGCAATCGAAATCAGTACTCCTTCAATGGAAGCAGAAATAAATTCGGCTTTACCATGTCCGTACGGATGGTTCTGATCTTTGGGAAGCGATGATAAATAAAGACTGTACAAACCAATAAATCCCGCCACTACATTGATGGTACTTTCCAAAGCATCGGTCAGAATTGCCACCGAACCGGTTTTGTACCAAGCGTAGAGTTTAACCAAAAAAAGCACTACACCCACAACGGCAATAATCCGTTGAAATTTAAAGCTTTCTTTGTTTGATACCGTCGTCATTGATAATTTATGTCTAAATAAAACTCAAAGTTAGTCATTTATCTTGATTAGATAAAGGAGAAAAATCGTTAATTCAGACCGGGTTTTCCTCGTCACTGATCAACACAGTAGTTTATATCTTTGAACTACCAAAAACTAAAAACCATATTGCAAAAAGAAATTGTATTTTTGTAAAAACTATTTGAATTATGCGTATTGACATCATTACCGTTTTACCCGAACTGATCAAAAGTCCTTTTGAAGCATCTATTCTGAAAAGAGCCATTGCAAAAGGATTGGTAGAAGTTCATTTTCATAATTTAAGGGATTACAGCACCAACAAACACAAAAACGTCGATGACTACCAATTTGGTGGCGGTGCCGGAATGGTAATGAGTATTGAACCGATTGACAAATGTATTTCGCATTTGAAAAGCCAGCGAAACTACGACGAAGTGATCTATATGACACCCGACGGCGAAACTCTGAATCAGCAAATTGCCAACAGTATGTCGATGCTGGAAAACATCATCATTCTTTGCGGACATTATAAAGGGGTGGATCAAAGAGTTCGGGACCACTT
>DATGMY010000240.1:0-9325 GCA_035307005.1 Flavobacterium sp.
CACCGCTCCCGGTATGGATTTTGACTACTGGATTTTGGGCGTTACGTTTGTGATTACACTTATTATCACGATATTGGACTATGTGATTCCTGCACAGGGAACCAAGCGTTTTGGTGGTAGTAAGTACGGCATCTGGGGAACAAATATTGGTTTGATCGCAGGCTTATTTTTTCCTCCGATTGGTTTTATCATAGGTCCGTTTGCCGGCGCTTTTATTGGCGAAATACTTTTTGACCGAAACAATTCTAAACGTGCCTTGAAAGCCGCTGCGGGATCATTTATCGGGTTTGTGGTTTCTACATTTATGAAGTTTGTGTATTGTATGGTTTTATTGGGAATTTATATTCACGAAGTCTGGACAAATTCGGAGATTTGGTTTTAATTGGGGTTAGTTTTAATCAACAACGAAAAATAAGCTTTTTTAAAAAAAAACCGTGTATCTAACCTTAGATTGCCATAAGTAGATGACATTTTTTGCGTACTTTGAATAGCTTTAGAAGTTTTTTTCTACCAAAACATCATAAACTTTATTTAATGTATATTTGGTAAAGGTATCCATTACAATGTCTGAACTGCTAATGTCTGTCTTATCGATGTCTACTCCGTACTTTTCTCTTAATTTAGACAATAAGCTAAGTAGTATTTTTTGTTCGTCTCGTTTTATTAAGAATGAATTATAATACTCTTTGTGAGCTAATAGTGCTTCCTCTAATGAATTAAAATTTGTTTTATCAAGATTTTTTTCTATCCAATTTTTAAAATTTTCAGGTTCGATCGCCCCTTGGTTTAGCTGCATTATGAATGATTCACCAACTTTATCAAAAAACTCTTCGCTGATGTTCATATAATTGATGTTAGCCTCAGATGTATAAAAAGCAATAGCTGCTGCTTCTAATATTTTAAAGTCAGGATCTTTTAAAATGGTCTCTTCCGTAATCTGCGAATGAGAAAGGAAAGAAATAAAATAAACTATTAGTGCAAACAAAAATCTTTTCATAGTAATTACTTTTAAATTTTTAGAATAAACGCTTGTTTTAAATGTTCCACAAGCACATCGGCAATCTGTGGGTGATCCGTAACAATATTTGTACCAACAAAATAACCGTTTTTGTAAAAGAAAATCATACGGTAATGACTGACAAAAACTTCGTCGGGAATCAAAAAGCTAAGTTCCGTAGCATTTTGTCCGGCAAAATAAATATCCCGAATACGTGCTTTTTGATTTCGGGCATCGTTTTTTACGGTTTCTAAAATATCCGCACCCCCTTTTTCATCAGTTTTGGTAAAAAAGATGTTGTAATACGCCCTCTGATCGCGGGCTTCGAGCATAAATTCTTCGGTTGTATTTTCTTCATTCATCGAGCTTTTTATCAGAGCACAATTGCATTTCAAATCAAAATACTCCGTTTCAACTAATGATGTGTTGAGCAATTCCACAAAACTTTTGAGTTCTTCCTGTGTGAGTATTTGTTGCTTGGAAGCATCGTTTGTGTCGTTGTTTACTCTTATCTTAATCGGCAGAGTAAAACTGGAACGTACCATCTTTCCTTCATATACAGCCGGCGTCCAAGCGGGCATTGTTTTCAAAACACGGATGGCTTCTTTTACCAATTCTTCCTGAGTCGTTGTTCCCACGGACTGAACATCTGTAAACGTCCCGTCTTTCTCCACTACAAACCTCAATCGAAGTGTTATTTCATCGACTTCAGGCGGAAGGTCAGGAATTTCAAACATCTTAATAAAATCCTGATAAAATGCAGGAATTCCTTCTTTTGGTTCGGCTTTCTGCGTCACAAACGAATGTATTTTGTCTTGCGCAAAGACATTGAAGTTATTCAGCAAAAATAATGCGATCAGGAAAAAAACAGCTTTCATATAAAGTTCTTTACATTTTGAAAAACAAAGCTATTCTTTTAATTGAAGAAAATCAAAAAAGCCCTCCAAATTCTGGAAAGCTTTTCATTGGTCTAACTACTAAACCCGGTACTTAATGTACCAAAACAACACAACTTTTTTTAATTCTTTGCGAGAATTTCGCGGTCTGGACGGGACTCGAACCCGCGACCCCATGCGTGACAGGCATGTATTCTAACCAACTGAACTACCAAACCTTTTGCCCTTGGTACAGGACACAAAAGCCCCTCGAAACCGAAGGGCTGTTTTATCTTGCGGTCTGGACGGGACTCGAACCCGCGACCCCATGCGTGACAGGCATGTATTCTAACCAACTGAACTACCAAACCAAGATACTGATTGTATGTCAAAGAAATTTCACTTTCGCAAAATATCAAGAACGAAATGTTCTTTTCTTTTGCGGTCTGGACGGGACTCGAACCCGCGACCCCATGCGTGACAGGCATGTATTCTAACCAACTGAACTACCAAACCTTTTGCCAAAAAAAACCGTGCAGGACGGCATCATTTCAACGGTGCAAATATACAACCATTTCCTAATGTTGCAAATATTTTTGTAGAAAATAGTTTGTTTTTTTTATCCGGAACAAAAGCAGACTTCTTTTTCAACTATTTATAAAAGAAAAATCCGGATCAGTGACCCGGATTTTCTTTTCTGCTTTTCTTTCTATTACAATAATTTAGAAATCGCATCTGAATATGTTTGCTTAGGTGCCACACCTACCTGACGTCCTACTACCTCTCCATTCTGAAAAATCAAAACTGTAGGGATATTTCTTACGCCATACTGCGATGCAAAATCCTGGTTGGCATCTACATCTACTTTTCCTACCACAACTTTTTCACCAAAGTCATTTGCCAGCTCTTCAATCGTTGGTCCCAACATTTTACAAGGTCCACACCATTCTGCCCAAAAATCTACTACTACCGGTTTGTCTGATTTTAATACTACTTCTTCAAAAGTAGCATCTGTTATTTCTAATGCCATATTTTCTTTTTTAAATTTATTTCGAATACTACAAATTTAGTTATTTTTTTAAATCATACAAGTTTCAGCTTATAACTAATTTCTATTCCCTGATAAACAAGACTAATTCAGACGGAAAGAAACCTGCATTTGCTCCAACTCTTCCAATAGATCCGAGGAAATTTCAATTCGGGTATTTTTACTCGGCATCTCAATTAAATTTTTACGGACAAATCTCCGTTCCGGAACTTTAATCTCTGGTTCTTGTTGTTCTGTTTCTAATTCCTCATTTTCCGGATCAATTTCCCGAACCAGCTGCTGTACTACTTCGGTTTGCAGTTTATCCTGTACCTCTTCCAATTCAAAAACCTCAAAAACCACCGGTTTGGTGCCGGGATTCTGATCCATCACAAAACGGATTTTCTCTACCTGCATCTCTTTTAACTGGCGGACATCCATCTGAATGATCAGTTTTTTCGCAAAGGTCGGAATCACTTCATTGAGCAATTTCAACTCTATAAACTGTATTCTTGGTTCGGTACGTTCATTCGTATCCTGTTTTAGCCAGCCCTCTTTGATATATACCTTAAAATAAACAAAGGTATTTTTGAGCAAAAAGTGGCGATTTTTGAGATAATCCTCGTTAAACATCCGCAATTCGATATTTTCGTCGTATCCTTCAATAGTAAACATTGCCCAGTCTTTCCCTTTTGCCGATGTTCTGAACTGCACCTCTGAAATCATTCCGCCAAAAGTTACCGTTCTTCCTACTAAATCGTTTAAATTTTTAAGCTGGCTTAATCTTACATTACAAAAATATTTCAGTTCAAATTTAAAATCGTCCAACGGGTGTCCTGAGATATAAATCCCCACCACTTCTTTTTCCTTTGCCAGCTTTTCCATTGTTGTCCATTCATCGCAATCCGGGATTACAGGTTCAGGGATCTGCACTTCACTGGAATCGCCGAAAAGACTCACTTGTGCCGAGTTTTCATTGTCCTGATATTTTGCTCCGTACTTAACCGCTTTTTCCAAAAAGGTTATTCCGTCGCCTTCATGATGAAAATACTGTGCCCGGTGCGTATCCGTAAAACAATCAAATCCGCCGGCTAACGCTAAATTTTCAAAAGCTCTTTTGTTTGCAGCACGTAAATCAATGCGTTTTGCCATATCAAAGATCGACTTGTAATTTCCATCTTTTCGATATTCGATAATGGTATTTACCGCTCCTTCTCCTACGCCTTTTACTGCGCCCATTCCAAAACGAATCTGATAATTTTCGTTCACGGCGAATTTATAGTGCGATTCGTTTACATCAGGACCTAAAACATCCAATCCCATCCGTCGGCACTCTTCCATAAAAAACGTAACCGATTTAATATCGTTCATATTATTAGAAAGTACCGCTGCCATATATTCTGCCGGATAATGTGCTTTTAAATAGGCTGTCTGGTATGCTACCCACGCATAACAAGTGGAATGCGATTTATTGAAAGCATACGAAGCAAAGGCTTCCCAGTCTTTCCATATTTTTTCCAATGTTTTGGCATCGTGTCCTTTGGCGGAAGCCTGTTCTATAAACTTTGGCTTCATTTTATCCAAAACATCTTTTTGCTTTTTACCCATTGCCTTACGCAAAACATCAGCTTCACCTTTGGTAAAATCAGCCAGTTTTTGCGATAAAAGCATTACCTGTTCCTGATAAACGGTATGCCCGTAGGTTTCTTTCAGATATTCTTCGCAAGCTTCCAAATCATAAGTAATCGGTTCTTCTCCGTTTTTTCTACGGATAAACGAAGGAATATATTCTAAAGGTCCGGGACGATACAGGGCATTCATTGCAATCAAATCGGCAAAAACCGTTGGTTTCAGCTCCCGCATGTATTTCTGCATTCCGGGCGACTCGTACTGAAATACCCCTACTGTTTCTCCACGTTGGAACAACTCATACGTTTTTACATCATCAATCGGAATGGCTTCCGGATCAATCTCAACTCCGGTTCTCTGTTTGATAATGGCAATGGTATCTTTGATAAGTGTCAGCGTTTTCAAACCCAAAAAGTCCATCTTCAGCAAACCGGCGCTTTCTGCTACCGAGTTATCAAACTGTGTTACATATAAAGTGGAATCTTTGGCAGTTTGAACAGGCACGAAATTGGTAATATCATCAGGCGTAATAATCACTCCACAAGCGTGAATTCCGGTATTTCGCATCGAACCTTCGATGATTTTTGCCTGCTGAATGGTTTCAGACAACAAATCGTTTTGATTGGCAACACTGATAAGTTCTTTGACTGCTTCAAATTCATCAGATCGGAGTACTTTCTTGATCTCGTCTTCGGATTCTGATAAAAAACGGCGCAAATTCCATTTACTGGGCATCATGGTTGGAACCATCTTAGCGATCCGCTCGGATTCATACAACGGCAGATCCAGCACCCGCGCCGCATCTTTAATCGCCGATTTAGTCGCCATTTTACCATAAGTGATGATTTGTGCTACTTGATTAGATCCGTATTTATTGATGACATAATCCATCACACGACCGCGCCCTTCATCATCGAAATCAATATCGATATCGGGCATCGATACCCGATCGGGATTTAAAAAACGCTCAAAAAGCAAATCGTATTTAATAGGATCGAGATTGGTAATCCCCAAACAATACGCTACCGCAGAACCTGCCGCAGAACCACGTCCGGGACCAACAGAGACACCCATTTTGCGTGCAGCGGCTATGAAATCCTGAACAATGAGAAAATAACCCGGATAACCTGAATTTTCGACCGTTTTCAATTCAAAATCCAATCGTTCGGTTATTTCTTCGGTTATTGTTTCATATCGGCGTTTGGCTCCTTCGTATGTCAGATAACGTAAATAGGCATTTTCTCCCCGCTTTCCTCCGTCTGTTTCATCTTCCGGATTTAAAAATTCTTCCGGAATATCGAATTTTGGCAGTAAAATATCTCTGTAAAGCGAATAAGATTCTACTTTATCTACGATCTCCTGAATATTGATGACTGCCTCGGGAAGATCTGCAAAAAGGGCTTTCATCTCTTCCTGCGTTTTGTAATAATATTCCTGATTGGGCAATCCGTAACGGTATCCGCGACCGCGACCTATGGGAGTTGCTTGTTTCTCCCCGTCTTTCACACACAACAAAATATCGTGTGCATTGGCATCGGATTTTTCTAAATAATAGGTATTATTGGTTGCGATTAATTTTACCTGATATTTTTCTGCAAAAGCAATCAATGTTTTATTGACACGGTCTTCGTCTTCCTGATTGTGCCGCATAATTTCCAGATAAAAATCGTCCTGAAAATGTTCTTTCCACCACAACAAAGCTTCTTCTGCCTGCTTTTCACCAATATTCAAAATTTTACTTGGCACTTCCCCATACAAATTTCCGGAAAGTACAATGAGGTCTTCCTTATATTTTAAGAGAACTTCCTTATCAATTCTGGGAATGTAATAAAACCCGTCGATGGAAGCAATGGATGATAATTTTGCAAGATTATGATACCCTTTTTTATTTTTTGCCAATAAAACAATTTGATAACCGTTGTCTTTCCGGCTTTTATCTTTATGATTTTCACAGACAAAAAACTCGCAGCCCACAATGGGTTTGATTTCTTTTTCAGTAGGTTTTTCTCCCCGTTCTATTGCTGCTTCATTCTTTTTCTTCACATTTTTATTGTGATCCAAAACAGCACTCACAAATTTAAAAGCCCCCATCATATTACCGTGATCGGTCATTGCAATAGCAGACATTTCCCCTTTGGCTGTTTTTTGAATCATCGCACCAATATCTATGGTTGACTGCAATACCGAAAACTGCGTATGATTGTGTAAATGGGCAAAAGTGGCGGTTTCAAAAGCCTGCTGCGTTTCTTTGGAAATTTTGCGGACTTCATCGCTTTCAATAATTCCTGCTTCCTCTAATTTCTTTCGGATTGCTGCAGATTCCTTTTTAAGGTTGATATGTTTTAAACCAATCAGCTCAAAAGGCTTTGGATTTTGTTCTTTAAAAAGCTTCAAATGACCGGCAGACTGCTGCAACTCCTGTTCTGTAAAAACATTCTTACGAATCAATTCCAGAAAACACCGGGTGGTTGCTTCTACATCGGCAGTGGCATTATGCGCTTCGTTAAAAGGCACACCAAACAAATATTGGTGCAATTCCGTCAGGGTTGGTAATTTGTAACGACCACCCCGACCGCCCGGAATTTTTAAAAGATTTGCCGTCGTTTCAGTACAGGTATCCAAGACCGGCATTGTTGCCAAAGAGGCATCCACACCTGCTCGATATAATTCGGCACCCATTACCTTGACATCAAAACCTACGTTTTGTCCTACAACAAACCTGGCTTTTTGCAAAGCTTCCTTAAAACGCTCCAGCACAAAAGACATTTCCACTCCTTTTTCGTTTGCCAAAAGTGTAGAAATCCCGTGGATTTGTTCGGCATCATAAGGAATATCAAAGCCGTCGGGCTTGACTAAATAATCTTCGTGTTCCACCAAATTTCCCATTTCATCGTGCAATTGCCAGGCAATCTGGATACAACGCGGCCAATTATCTACATCTGTTACAGGAGCATTGAAATCTCTGGGCAAACCAGTGGTTTCAGTATCAAATATTATATACATATTATAGTGTCGTATGAAAGTCGTTTCCTACAAAGTTACAATAAAA
The DNA here is from genome assembly GCA_035307005.1 of Flavobacterium sp. Lineage (GTDB taxonomy): Bacteria > Bacteroidota > Bacteroidia > Flavobacteriales > Flavobacteriaceae > Flavobacterium. The sequence goes on from DATGMY010000240.1 coordinate 7,578, forward strand.
AAAGTCGTCCTGATGAAAGAACGACTTAACTATGATGTTAAACAATTAAACTTTATTATGGATTCGGTGTCCCTTCTTCAGGCTCACCTTCTTCCTCTTCAGGATTTTCCGGTTCGGGTTGTCCGACTTTACTTAAAGGAATTTCAAAAAACACTCCTTTATTAAAATTTACACTGGTCATAGGCTTTCCGGATGCATCAGACAAAACCGGACTGCCCGTTAAAACTTCCATTTCGGCAAAGAACGTTCCGGTAATTGTTCCGGGTTTTTGCTTTTCGACCGGATCCAGTTTAATGTATCCGTTACCGGTTGAAGAAGACGTACTGTAACGATACACGGTATCATTTTCAATTTTTGAATAGGTAGCTACATTTGTATTGGATATCCCCAAAGTATATTCTGCTCCATAATCGTAATTTTCGATATACAAAGTAATATTCTCTGCATCGTCTGCACCGACAATGACCAAATCACCTTTTTCTACATCTACAATTGCCTGTACTTTTGCCGCACGCCAAAAAGTATAACCATTTGTTGCTTCAAAAGCAGGGGTGTTTATTGAAATTTCTTCTTCGCACGAAGTCAAAGACAATCCTGCCAATACAATCAAAAAATATTTTTTCATATTCAGTTAAAATTCTCTGTTCAATGTTATCAAACAAAAATAGAATTTTTTCTTTATCCCAAACAATCTTTTTTAATATTTATTTAACTTTTTGTAATATTTAACATTCTCTAAACTTTTTTGTATCCTTTTGAAAGCAGGTAAATAAAAAAATTGTACATTTGCACCTTTATTATAAACAACAGAGGTCGGGTACCTCAATTAAATCAATTAGATTATGTCTGTAAAAATTAGATTACAAAGACACGGTAAAAAAGGAAAACCTTTTTACTGGGTAGTAGCTGCTGATGCTCGTGCTAAAAGAGATGGTAAATTCTTAGAAAAAATCGGAACTTACAATCCAAACACCAACCCTGCAACAATCGATTTAAATATTGATGCTGCTGCAAAATGGTTGTCTAACGGTGCGCAGCCTACAGATACTGCTCGTGCGATCTTATCTTACAAAGGAGCTTTATTGAAACACCACTTAAACGGAGGGGTTCGCAAAGGGGCTTTGACTCAAGAGCAAGCTGATGCTAAATTCGCTGCCTGGGTAGAAGAGAAAGCAAACAAAGTTAATACAAAAGTTTCAGGATTGGCTGACAACAAAGCTGCTGCTAAAGCAAAAGCTTTGGAAGCTGAGAAAGAAGTGAATGCAAAACGTATTGCTGCTGCACAACAAGCTCAGGCTGCTGTTGAAGCTGAAAATGCTGAAGAAGCCGCTCCTGAAGTAGAAGAAAACACAGAAGAAACAGAAGCTTAATTTTAAGTGCGATTTTATAATGCGTAAAAAAGACTGTTTTTATTTAGGTAAAATCGCAAAGAAATTTAGTTTCAAAGGGGAAGTACTGGTCTATTTAGATACCGACGAACCCGAACTGTACACGGAACTGGAATCAATGTTCGTTGACATCAACGGACATTTGGTTCCTTTTTTTATTGAAAAAGCTGTTCTCCACAAAGAAAAATTTCTGCGTACACAATTTGAAGACATCAATTCCGAAGAAACCGCCGATGATATCGTAGGAAGAGATGTTTACTTACCGCTTACCTTTCTTCCCGAACTGGAAGGAAATAAATTCTATTACCACGAAGTACAAGGTTTTACTGCCATAGATCAGCGATTGGGTACTTTCGGAAT
>DATGMY010000241.1:0-6491 GCA_035307005.1 Flavobacterium sp.
ACCGTATATCCCGGTGCAAAAACCACATCGCCCTGATAATTTTTATCAACGCCTGCGATAATTTTCAGCAAGGATGATTTTCCGGATCCGTTCAATCCTAAGATCCCGATTTTTGCTCCGTAAAAAAAGCTTAAATAAATATCTTTTAATACTGTTTTATTGGTCGAAGAATACGTTTTACTTACTTTCGACATCGAAAAAATAACTTTCTTATCGTCTGACATATTTTTTTGTTTAAAGGTTCAAATTATGTTGGTTTCAGGCTGACATATATTATCCTTTCCCCATAATAAATGTTTCAAAATTAGCATTATTTCAAGGATAAAAAAAATTAAAAAATTTATTCTTCCAAACAAATTCTTTTATATCTTTAAGAAAAAGAATCATTATGGAATTTACGGAAAACTTTAGAAAATCAAACAACTTTAGGATCGATGGTCAAATGTTGTATATTATTGACGAACAAGGTAAAGAATTAGAATTATTTGTAGGCGAAGAAATTCAGGCTGCACGTTGGTCAGATGAAGGTCGTTTAATTGTAGCGTTAAAAAGTGGTGCTGTTCGCTCGTATGAAAACGAAGTGAATTATATTAAAATTTAAATTCCTGGTTTCGCAAGTACAAAAATGAGCTTCAATTAAAATTAACCCCGGCGCAGTTTTAAACCACGCCGGGGTTGTTTTTTAAAATAACGAAAATAAATTCTTATTCTTCCTCCTTTTTAAGATAGGTTGCAATAACGGCATTATTCTCATCCAATAATTGTAATTGATCTCTTTCAATCCGGATGGATGTTGTTTGTCCCAGAGGAACACTGTAAATCAAATGTGCCATTTCTTCACCACAATATCGTAGTGTTGACATTCCCGGTTCAAAAGTGATTTTGTTGTCTTCAATAGTAAAATCACCTCCCTGTCCGTTGCAGCCATCGCTGGTTCCGTAATAATTATCCGTAAAAGATAAAACCAGTTCCTTTTGTTCGTCTGTTGGGATAAAATCTCTGTCGGCACTGTCAATGCGTTTTAAAACCCACTTAGTGTTGTTTAATTTGTTCATAATCTTTTCCGATTTTTCTTTGGATGTATCAAAAATCGTTTGAGAAGACCCACAGGATACCATTCCCAAATTCAGACACACAATCAAGCCTAATGTTGTAAATACTTTCATACTTTTTTCTTTCAAAGATATTACTTTTTCTTCTTTAAACTAAATCCATAAGCTAAACGCAATGCAATTTGATCTGTTTCATAGTCACTGTAATGTTCGTAACGGATACTTGCATCCAGATATTTATTAGCAAAACCAAATCCCGGTGCCAAAAGCAATGAATGATCAATTTCTCCGTTTACACCAAACGCCGCTCCGGCTTCCCCCATCAGGTAAAACTGATTGCCAAGAAAATATTTAACTCCTAATTTTGCAGGCACAAACCCGGCATCTTTCTCATCTAAAAACAAATGTGTATATCCGGAAGTCAAAGTCAATGAAGTTGTTCTCGAAAGATCGTATTGTGCACGTACATCGGCACCTACACTACCATCATAATCACCGTCGGTAGGAAATCCGCCGTTTAAACCCAATCCCAATCTGAAACCTCTGTTGTACTCTGTCTGGGCAAATGCCGTTCCGCTACAAATCAATCCTAAAGATAAGCCTAAAATTAATCTTTTCATAATATACTTTTACAAAATGTTATTCAATACGTGTGCCAATCCGTATTGTAATAAGTACCTTTGCAAAAAATTTTCAGGAAATGAACCTCAGAAAATACACACGGGAGTTCCGGTACAATTTTAAACTGGCATATCCGATCATTCTGGCAATGTTGGGCCACACCGTTGTGGGAATCATCGATAACATTATGGTGGGAAAAATAGGAGCTACTGAATTGGCTGCCGCTTCTTTGGCAAACAGTTTTGTCTTTATAGCCCTGTCGGTCGGTGTGGGATTTTCTACTGCCATTACACCTTTAGTTGCTGCCGCAGACACAGAAAACGACCTTGAAAAAGGACGAAGTGTTTTTGTAAACGGTGTTTTTTTGTGTACGCTGTTAGGTGTTTTACTTTTCGTTATTCTGTTTGTTTTAAAACCATTTATCGATTTGATGAACCAACCCAATGAAGTGGTAATAATGGCAAAACCCTTTTTGGATATTGTGGCTTTATCGTTGATTCCATTAGTGGCTTATCAGGGATTTAAACAATTTGCCGATGGAAAATCCCTGACAAAATATTCGATGTATGCGACAATTATTGCCAATTTAGTCAACGTACTTTTTAATTATTTATTGATTTACGGTGTGTGGATTTTCCCCGAAATGGGTATGATGGGCGCAGCTTACGGCACTTTAATTTCCCGTTTGGTGATGTTGGCTTATTTCGTTTATGTTATTTATCGGTTAGAGATTTTTCAGCCTTATATCCAAAAAATCCGCTGGAAAGAAATCAATCTTTCTATGTCAAAATACATTTCCAAAATCGGAGTTCCTTCTTCTATGCAATCTTTGTTTGAAGTAGCTTTGTTTACCGGTGCGGTCTGGATTTCGGGAATGATCGGCACTACTTCCTTAGCAGCCAACCAAATCGCACTTTCTATGTCATCAATGACCTTTATGTTTGCATCGGGATTAAGCGTGGCAGCAATGATCCGCGTAGGAAATCAAAAAGGTTTAAAAGATTATGTGAAAATGGAAACTGTGGCAAAATCCATTATTTTGATGACCTTTTTTCTTTATGCCGGTTTTGCACTCTTTTTTGTGGTATTTCACAATCACATTCCACTGTTGTTTTTAGACAATACCGATCCGGCTCAAGCAGAGATAAATGCCGAAGTAATTGCATTAGCCGGAAAATTATTGCTCATTGCCGCTATTTTTCAGATTTCTGACGGCATTCAGGTTACTGCTTTGGGTGCTTTGCGTGGTTTACAAGATGTAAACATTCCCATGATTATTACCTTTGTATCTTATTGGGTCATTGGTTTTCCGTTGTGTATTTACCTGGCATTATACACCGATTTGAAAGCACAGGGAATATGGTATGGATTATTAGCAGGATTGACAACGGCAGCAATTTTTTCGTATTTTCGCTTTCATTATATGGCAAAAAAATATATTAATAACAACATTAAAATGTAACTATGGATTTACCAAAATTTGTTTTAGCAGACAATACCGATTTTCCGGACAATTTGTTTGTAATTCACTTAGAATACCCGCGTTTTATCATTGATCTGGAAACAGAAGACATTGAATTTCTGGAAGAATTGGACGAAAGCGAAGAAGTGGAATTAAAGGAAGAAATGGATCGCTTAATCGATCTGGCAGCCGAATTTTACGAAAGAGAAATTGCTCGTTTTGCCGAAGAATGATCATTTTAAAGATGATTTTCAAAAAACACCTCAGCTTTTCAATAATCTCTCTACTGAAAGCTGAGGTTTTTAAATTATTTCTGCATAGAACCTGTTTCTTTTAAACGGATGTGAAATTTAAAAGCTTCATCTAAAATGTGAGGGGTTTGTCCCTGGGTTTGTCTGCAGGCGCGTTCAAAATAATCTCTGATTTCCTCTTTATAATCAGGGTGTACACAGTTTTCAATAATTACTTCTCCACGTTCGCGCGGTGCCAAGCCTCGTAAATCTGCCAAACCTTGGTCGGTCACCAAAACATCTACATCGTGTTCGGTATGATCGTGATGTGTAACCATTGGTACCACGTGCGAAATTTTATTTTCTTTTGATGCCGACGGACAAACAAAAATACTTAAATACGCATTGCGGGCAAAATCTCCCGATCCACCAATTCCATTCATCATTTTGCTGCCCGAAATGTGTGTGGAATTCACATTTCCGTAAATATCAAATTCAATAGCCGTATTGATACCTATAACTCCCAAGCGACGTACTACTTCGGGGGCATTGGAAATATTCTGCGGGCGAAGAATGAGTTTATTTTTATATTCATCAAATTTATCAAACAATTTATCGTAACATTCTTCCGAAACGGTAATGGAAGAACCGGAAGCAAAATCTAAATTTCCGGCATCCATCAATTCAAAAGTAGAATCCTGTAAAACTTCCGAATACATCGTAAGGTTTTTGAATTCCGAATTTTTAAATCCCATTAAAACCGCATTGGCAATCTTTCCGATTCCTGCCTGCAACGGTAATAAAGCGTGTGTCAACGTTCCTTTTTCCACTTCCTTTTTAAAGAATTTCAATAAATGTCGTGAAATCGCCGTTGTTTTTTCATCCGGTTCGGCAACAAGAGCAGGTTGATCTGTAATATCAGTGAAAACAACAGCTATCACTTTTTCAGGATCTATTTCAATAAACGGTTTTCCAATACGATCGGTCACATTATGAATATCAATTATATCGCGTTTTGGATAAGAATTCGGAACCGAACAATCGTGAATCCCTGTAAAACCTAACGGAATTTTGGTATTGACTTCTATAATGATTTGTTTTGCCTGTTTTGCGAAAAAGACTGAATTACCGATAGATGTTGTTGGAATAATATTTCCCTTTTCATCTATAGACGATGCCTCAATAATAGCAATATCAACAGGTGCAATGTGTCCGCAAATCAACTGTTCTACGGTTTCACTTAAATGTTGATCAATGTATTTTATTTTGTAATCATTGATGGATTTTCTCAATGCCGGATCCGCCATAAAAGGCATTCTGCGCAACAAAGCATTGTTTTCTGCCAGATCAGCATCAGTTGTGTAACCCAACGAAGCTCCGGTAATCAGCGTGATTGCTACGTCTTCGGTTTCCGCTCTTTTGGCAAATGCCGGCAATACAGATTTACTATCGCCTGCTTTGGTAAATCCACTGGCTCCCACCACAGCTTGGTTTTTGATTAATAATGCAGCTTTATCAGCCGTCGTTATCCTGGTTTCATAATCTTTAAATAATATTCGGTCACTAATTAAATGGTCTGTTATCATATCGAGTCATTTGTAAAAAGTAAATTTACGAAATAATCAACAATTAAACTAATAACATTAAAAGTCAACACATTGAAACAAAATATTAATAAATTAATCAATATTTTAAGATATAATTTCATTACAGATAAAAAATAAGAATTAAAAAAAGCTATTTGCTAAATTGATTCAAAACAAGTAATTGAAAAATATAACTTTATCGTAAAACATTTTAAATACAAGAACACAAAAAGCTAAAAATCAACACATTAAAATAAATTATTTTTATACTTTTTTTTATTTAAAAAAGAAAAGAGGCTGCTGACCTACAATTTCAAAGCTTTTCTATTAAGGAGACCTGTAATATAATTTTCAAATAACAAGATAAATAACTACATTTGATTTTAATTTTTTGAGATTATTATAATTAAAAATAGTAAAAGAAAATGATTATAAAGCCAAGAACAAGAGGGTTTATATGTTTGACCTCGCATCCTGAAGGAACGGCGCAAAACATTAAGAACCAGATTGCTTATGTACAATCAAAAGGGAAAATTCAAAACGGCCCCAAAAAAGTATTGGTGATAGGAGCTTCGACAGGATTTGGAATTTCATCGAGAATCACAGCTGCTTTTGGCAGTGAGGCGGCTACGATTGGAGTTTTTTTTGAAAAACCTGCTACGGAAGGAAAACCAGGAACTGCCGGTTGGTATAACTCTGCTGCATTTGAACATGAAGCTCACAAAGCAGGTCTTTACGCAAAATCAATTAATGGCGATGCCTTTTCCGATGAAATCAAACAACAAACCATCGACTTAATTAAAAAAGATTTGGGACAGGTAGATTTAGTTGTTTACAGTTTGGCATCTCCGAGAAGAACGCATCCAAAAACCGGAACTGCATACGCTTCTGTTTTAAAACCGATCGGACAGCCGTTTACCAACAAAACCGTGGATTTTCATACCGGAGTGGTTTCGGATATTTCCATTAATCCTATTGATTCTCAAGAAGATATTGACAATACCATTGCAGTGATGGGTGGAGAAGACTGGAAATTTTGGCTGGAAGAACTGCATAGTGCCGGTGTATTGGCAGATGGCGTTAAAACAATTGCTTATTCCTATATTGGACCAAAACTGACGTATCCTATTTATAGAAACGGAACCATTGGTCAGGCAAAAAACGACCTGGAAGCAACGGTTCCGGTTATAAACGATATTTTAAACGATTTAAACGGAAAAGCCTATGTATCGGTCAATAAAGCTTTGGTAACTCAGTCAAGTTCTGCCATCCCGGTAGTACCTCTGTATATTTCTTTGTTGTACAAAGTAATGAAAGAAAAAGGCATTCACGAAGGAACTATTGAGCAGATGCAACGTTTATTCGCTGAACGTTTATATACAACAGAAGGAAACATACCATTGGATACGGAAGGAAGAATCCGTATTGACGATTGGGAAATGCGTGAAGATGTGCAGACGGAAGTGGATCAATTGTGGAAACAAGTAACAACGGAAAATATCGAACAAATTTCTGATATTGAAGGATACCGAAACGACTT
>DATGMY010000242.1:0-12239 GCA_035307005.1 Flavobacterium sp.
CTACTCAATGACTTTTCCGCAAATCTTTATCCAATAAAAACAAAAACATAAATCCTGCAACATAACACACCATATCCCACCAGGAAAACGAAGTACCTATCACAATCCGAGCTAATGCGTTTTTTTCCAAACCCAAAAGATGAATCAATTTAAAATACTGTCCTATTTCTACCCCAAACGAAAAAAGCAACGTAAAAACAGCTACATACAAAGCCGGAATATTTACAAAAGCACGGATAAAGTAGTAAACAAACCAAACAACAATCACATCGCCCAGATAAGGACGAATAAAACTGTCGTGAACAAACAGTGCAATGAAGACTTCGACTACAAAAACAACCAAAGCAATCATAAAAAAACAGTTGTGAAACCTCAAAAACCTCATAAAAACGTTTTAGTATAAACCTGAGTTCGATTAATAGCATCGGGCTTTAGCCCGATAAAAGAAATGAAGCATAAAAAGGGCTTTAGCCTAAAAAAATGGTTAGGCTAAAGCCCATTCCAATGGATAAAAATAATCGAACTCAAGTTATAAACCAAACATAAAAAAATAAGTTTAATTTTTGTATCTTGTGCGCTTAATTTTTCACTGTTTTAAATACCTAAAAAATGAAAAAATTACTACGCGCGTTAGTATTATTGATTTCGTTTCCGATTTTTGCCCAGCAGGGCGGTATGTGGGTTCCATCGCTTTTGGAAGGAATGAACGAATCTGAAATGAAAAATCTGGGAATGAAAATGTCGGTTAGCGATATTTACAACGTCAACCAATCAAGTCTAAAAGATGCTGTTCCACATTTCAACAGAGGTTGTACATCAGAAGTGATTTCTCCAAAAGGTCTTTTGTTGACCAATCATCATTGTGGTTATGGACAAATTCAATCACACTCGTCTGTAGAAAACGATTATCTGCAAAACGGTTTTTGGGCAAAATCTTTAGCAGAAGAATTGCCTAATAAAAACTTAGAAGTCACTTTTATCGTTAGCATTCATGATGTTACCAAAGAAATTCTGAACGAAACAGCTTCGTTGACCAATGAAACCGATAAAAAAGCAAAAATCCAGTCGAATATGAACGATTTGCAAAAATCGTTTCAACATGAAAAATGGCAAAACGTAATGATTCGTACTTTTTTTGAAGGAAATCAATATATGCTTTTTGTAACCGAAACATATAAAGACATTCGTTTAGTAGGTGCACCCCCGTCTTCCATCGGAAAATTCGGTTCAGATACCGACAACTGGGTTTGGCCGCGTCATACCGGAGATTTTATGTTATTTCGCATCTATGCCGATAAAAACAATCGCCCGGCTGAATATTCCAAAGACAATGTACCTTATACACCAAAACACTTCTTCCCTGTTTCATTGAGTGGTGTGGAAGAAGACGATTTCACCATGGTTTTTGGTTATCCGGGACAGACGCAAGAATACCTTCCTTCATTTGCTGTGGAGCAAGTGATTAATGACTTGAACCCGGCACGAATCGGAATCCGAGACAAAGCTTTAAAAGTAACAGATGCATATATGCGTCAGGATCAGGCAATCAAAATTCAATACGCATCAAAATTTGCTTCTACGGCAAATTACTGGAAAAAATGGATCGGCGAAAGTCAGGGATTGCAGAAATCAAATGCAGTTGAAGTAAAAAAATCGTTTGAACAGGAGTTTATGCACCGTGTTCGTGCAAATAACAAAACACAGGAATACGGCAAACTGCTTTCTCAATTTGAAAAACTATACAAAGACATTGCTCCTTATGCCCTGGCACGCGATTATTATCAGGAAATTGCCTTGCGCAACAATGAAATGCTGAGTATTGGTTTCCGTTTATATCAACTGGAAAATGTGTTGAGAAGAAATGGGGAACAGAGTTTTAACGACCGTAAAGACAACTTGTTGAACCAATTAGAAAGTCAGTTTAAAAACTACAATAAAAATGTAGATCGTGATGTTTTTGAACAATTGATCGAATTATACGGTACAAAAGCTCCTAGAGAATTGACTCCGGCAGCGATTCAAAACATCAATTATTCCGATTTAACACAAAAAATCTATCATCAAACAGCTTTAACTTCATTTGAATCGATCAAAAAGCTATTGACAGGAAACGCAGAAGAAGTCGTTACGAAATTAAATAAAGACGAAGGTTATAAGCTTTCTAAAATATTGGCAGACAATTATTTTGATGACATTGGTCCGGAATATGATGCGGTAAATTTAGAAATCGAAGCTTTGCAAAGAACCTATATGAAAGCACAACTGGAATTATTTCCCGATGCGAGAATTTTCCCTGATGCCAACTCTACAATGCGCGTAACTTATGGAAAAGTAAACGGTTACAATCCAAAAGATGCGGTGTCTTATGATGCAGTAACTTATCTGGACGGAGTGATGGAAAAATATGTTCCGGATGATTATGAATTTGATGTTCCTCAAAAATTAATCGACTTGTACAATGCAAAAGATTATGGTGTGTATGCCGATAAAAACGGTAAATTGCCTGTAAACTTTATCGGAACAAACCATACTACCGGCGGAAATTCAGGCTCGCCTGCGATTGACGCACACGGAAACCTGATCGGATTGAACTTTGACCGTGTTTGGGAAGGAACCATGAGCGACATTTATTACGACCCGGCTATATGCAGAAACATTATGGTAGATGTAAGATATATTTTGTTCATCATCGACAAGTATGCAAACGCCAAACATCTGATTGATGAAATGAAGATTGTTTATCCCAAAAGTAATAAAAAAACATCTCGCTAAAAAAAAGCAGTAAACAAGTGCTGAAAAATATTTATTTAAAAAAATAGCAAAAAAAATAGCACTTAATAAAAAATTCATATCTTTGTAGTGAATTAATAATTAACTTTTACAATTAAAAAAAGATGAAAAAATTAGCTTTATCATTAGTATTAGTTGCTTCTGTTGCTTTCGTATCTTGTAAAGATACAAACAAAGAAGCTAACGCAATCGAAAACGAAGCTGAAGTTCAAGCTGACGCAATCGAAAATGAAGCTGAGAACCAAGCTGATGCGTTAGAAAACGAAGCTGAAGAAATCAAAGCAGAAGCAGAAGCTCAAGCTGAAGAAATTAAAGCTGAGGCAGAAGCAGAAGCTGAAAGAATCGAAGAAGCAGTAAACTAATCTCTGATGATTAAAAAAATGAACCTCGCTTAACAGCGAGGTTTTTTTATGGACTAAAAAAAGAGAGAGCAAAATGCTCTCTCTTTTTTAATCTATCAGCTAAATCATAAATTTCACGGTTTAACTTTTTAACCGTTTTACCATTTAACTATTTCACAAATCACACAATATTAGTTTACCGTTTGATTCGTCGGAATAACCAGATCCTGTTTGATAAACTCTCCTCCGATCATTGGGATAAACAAGCGATTGTATTTGTGTCCTTCTGTTTTCGAATGCAATACACCACGTGTTGTATTCATTGTAAACATAGCCAGTTCCTGCAATAATGCTTTTGGGAAAATTAATTGTTCTCCTTTTACAAAATATTGCCAACCCGCTGCTTCAAATTCAAATTCACAAGAAACTGCTATTTCCATAACTTCTTCTTTATCAAGTAAAAATTTGAACTTTGCAATGGTTTTTACCAAACGTTTTTCGTTGTTTACTCCAAACTGAAAATCGAAGTTTAAATCTAAAGTTCCGTTTTCTTTTTCTACATCATTTTTTTTAAAATCCTCTGTTGTAATATTAATTAATCTGAAATTAATATTTACCGGTTGCTCACTCATAATATATATTTGACATTTAATTATTCAATTTTAACAATTGTTCTAAATACGAACGGTCGTTGGACAATCTCGGAATTTTATTTTGTCCGCCCAACTTGTCCTGACGGCTTAACCACAGTTGAAATAAATCGGGCTTTGCTACATTTAGTTTCAACGGATTCAACGTCATATTATTGTAACGCTTGGCTTCATAATCCGAGTTGAGCATTTGGACATTCTTATCCAGACACACTGTAAATTCTTCGATCTTTTCGGGTATGTTTTTAAATTCGATGATCCATTCATGCGCACCTTTTTCACGATCTTTCATAAAAACCGGTGCCACCGTATAATCGACCACATCCACATTAAACTCTTTGGCTGTTTTTGCCAACGCTTTATCGGTATTTTCGATCATCAGTTCTTCTCCAAACACATTGATATGATGTTTTGTTCGTCCTGTAATACGGATTCTGTAAGGATCCAGCGAAGTAAAACGTACCGTATCTCCTATAAGATAACGCCAAAGCCCTGCATTGGTTGTGATGACAATTGCATAACTTTTACCTGTTTCAACTGCGGATAAAGGTACTGTTTTTTGATGAGATGTTCCAAATGTATCCATTGGAATAAATTCGTAAAAAATACCATAATCCAGCATCAGCAGCATATCATCGGCATTATTGCGATCCTGAATGGCAAAAAACCCTTCAGAAGCATTGTAATTTTCATAAAACCGGAAAGAATCGGAAGGAAACAATTTTTTATATTGATCCCGGTAAGGTTCAAAACTAATCCCCCCGTGAAAATACACCTCGGCATTGGGCCATACTTCCAACAGATTTTGCTTATCTGTTTCCTGTAACACATTGTTTAGCAATACAAGTAACCAGGATGGAACCCCCAATAAACTGGTAACATTTTCATTTTTAGTTTCATGAACAATTGCCTGCATTTTCTCTGTCCATTCATCCATCAACGAAATCTTATTGCTCGGCGTTGAACTCAATTCTGCCCAAAATGGTAAATTGTCTATCAAAATAGCTGATAAATCTCCAAAAATAGTATTATTGTCTTCATACAATTGCTTGCTGCCACCCAAACGCAGACTTTTCCCGGTAAAAAGCTGGGAATCCTCATTGTTGTTCAGATAAAGGCACAACATATCTTTTCCGGCTTTGTAGTGACAATTTTCCAACGCATCTGCACTCACGGGAATAAACTTACTTTTTGCATTGGTGGTTCCGCTGGACTTTGCAAACCATTTAATCGGTTCGCCCCAAAAAATATTGTTTTCTCCTCTCCTGCTCCGCTCAATCATTGGTTCCATCTCCTCATAAGTGGAAACAGGAACACGATCGGCAAATTGCTGATAGGTCAGCACGGAGGAAAAATCATACTTTTTGCCTATTTCAGTATGTTTGGAACGCTGAATGAGATTTAATAACAATTCATTCTGAACATCGTGCGGGTATTTTAAAAATAATTCTATCTGATGAATCCGTTTTTTTAAAATCCACGAAACAATTGAGTTTATGATCGATAAAGCCATTATTTTATGTTGCGTATAAATACCGAATGTTATTTTTTAATCGGGAATATTCGTACTTTTACAATTCATTCAAAAGTATAAAAAAATCTTATGCAATACGAAGGAGTTTTAAATAAAATGCATACTGAGCTTCAAAACCCTATTCAGTATTATTTGGTCTTTCGACAGGCTTTTCTGAACATGAATCAGGTCATCAACAAACGATTGGTTATTAAGCACACAGGGTATCAATGTCTAAACTGTAAAAAAGAAAAGAGAATTTTCAGACAAGGCTTTTGTTATGACTGCTTTATGTCGAGTCCGGCAGTGGGCGACTGGATTATGCGTCCCGAATTGAGTACGGCACATTTGGGAATTGCCGACCGCGATCTGGCTTATGAAGAAAAAGTACAATTGCAACCGCACGTAGTTTATCTGGCAGTAGCCAGTGATGTGAAAATTGGCGTTACCCGCAAAACACAGATTCCTACCCGATGGATTGATCAGGGAGCTTCATTTGCCGTTCCGGTATTGGAAGTGCCCAACCGTTATTTGGCAGGAGTGACCGAAGTAGCCCTGAAAAATCACTATACCGATAAAACCAATTGGCGCAAGATGCTTCAAAACAATACATTATCCGTAGATCTGGAACAAGTAATTAATCAAAGTAAAACATTTCTTCCGGAGGAAACTTTGATCTATTTTGAACAAACCGCTCACGATATTTTAGAACTGAATTATCCCGTAGAAAAATATCCTGCAAAAATCAACAGCCTCAACCTGGAAAAACAACCGGATTATTCAGGAATATTAATGGGAATCAAAGGGCAATATCTTTTGTTTGAGGATGGTACGGTGTTTAATATCCGAAGCTACGAAGGTTATAAAGTAGAATTGACGGTTTTATAGCTTTTTGTTTCAGATTAAAGAAATTATATAATAGATTATGATAAATATTTTTCAACAAAAATATCCGGTATATCATTCACAAAAACAAATTTGGATTGCTGCCCTTTCAGTTGCTGTATCGGTATATTTATTTTTGATCGTATTTCAGCCTTTTGGAACTTATAATTACGTACACACCAATAAATATTTACTTTTAACACCGTATGCGCTAATCGCCTTTTTTTTATTTTTTGTTGGAGATTCTTTTATTACAAAACACTATTGCAAATGGACTCTGAAAGTCTGATTGAAAAAAAACCACGGATTAAAGGATTTACACAGATTTTTTATCATCCTAAAAATCCTTTAATCCGTGGCAAAAAATTTTAGAAACTGAAAGCCTTGCACTTAAAGTGCATAGTTTCAACTAACGAATGAGACCAATGAAAAAAATTTTAATCCTTTGCTTTTTTATCGCAATTTCAACTATTGCTCAGGCACAAATCACGATTCAGGTTTCGGATGAAGAAACAAAAGAAACCATTGAGTTTGCCAGTATTTTGCTTCCGGAACACAAAAAGAGTTTTGTTGCAGACGAACACGGAAAATTCCTCATCGACACCAATAAATATACGCTTCCGCTGAACGTGATCGTGCAACAATTTGGTTTTGAATCAAAAGAAATCGCCCTGCAAAACGTAACCGGTCTTTACAATGTTTACTTAAATCCGGAATCGGAATTGTTGCGGGAAGTCATTATTCCTCCAAAAAATGCAAAAATAAAAGAACGTATTTTTGGCAGAACCAGTGAAGGTTCCGGCAAAATTGTAGGCACGTTCAAAGATTACCATAAAGAAAACAGATATGCAGGTCTTGAATTTGGTTTGATCCTCAATACGAATAACAAATTAAAGAAAGTAAAAAAAATTCATTGGCATATTAACAGCCTGACGCTTCAAAGAGCTGTTTACAGTTTATATTTTTATGAAGTGGAAAACGGCAAACCATCTAAAAAAATCTCACACGCAGACATCAATTTTACCATTACCGACAAAAGTAAAGGCTGGATGGTGATAAACACAGAAGATTTGGATATTTATATTGACGGAACTAAGAAAATAGCCGCTGTTTTAAAAACACAAAAAGTGGAATTAAAAAACGGCACAGAAGAAGGCTCTCTCATTCTAAACATCGGAATACCCGCTGTGTCAAACATTATAACGGGCAGAGATTCTCAATATGAAGAATGGGAAAAGGCCCCTGCAAATTTCCCGTTTTATATCACAGTAGATTCCTACGAATAAAATCGATGAGCCAATGTGTAAATGAGATAATTAGCTAATTAGTCTTACCTGGATTTACTCTGTAAATCCGATCTCTCCCAAGGAGAGGTGGAAGCGGAAAACACGAGGCAGAGCCTTGAGAAATTTTTTAGATTTAAAAATTTACAAAACTTTGTGTAACATTTTGAAGATTGCTGCGTATAACTATATGAAACTATCAAGGAGGTTTATTTTAGAATATGAGACAACTTAAAATTACCAAACAGGTAACCAATCGTGAAACAGCGTCGTTAGACAAATATTTACAGGAAATTGGTAAGGTGGATTTAATTACTGCCGATGAAGAAGTGGAACTGGCACAACGTATCAAGGCAGGCGATCAGCTTGCTCTGGAGAAATTGACCAAAGCCAATTTACGTTTTGTTGTATCGGTAGCCAAGCAATATCAAAATCAAGGACTTACCCTACCCGATTTAATTAATGAAGGAAACTTAGGTCTGATTAAAGCTGCGCAACGATTTGACGAAACCCGTGGATTTAAATTTATTTCGTACGCCGTCTGGTGGATTCGCCAGTCGATTCTTTCGGCTTTGGCAGAACAATCCCGTATTGTGCGTCTGCCGTTGAACAAAATTGGTTCCATCAACAAGATCAACAAGATGTATGCGTTGTTAGAGCAATCCAACGAACGTCCGCCATCGGCAGAAGAAATCGCCAAAGAATTGGACATGACGGTAAACGACGTAAAAGAATCGATGAAAAATTCGGGTCGTCATTTATCCATGGATGCTCCGCTGGTAGAAGGTGAGGATTCCAATTTATACGACGTATTGCGTTCGGGCGAATCGCCCAATCCGGATCGTACACTGATTCACGAGTCATTACGCACCGAAATTGAGCGTGCATTGGAAACATTAACCCCGCGCGAAGCCGACGTTGTTCGTTTGTATTTTGGTCTGGGCGATCAGCATCCAATGACACTGGAAGAAATCGGAGAAACTTTTGATTTAACACGCGAACGTGTGCGCCAAATCAAAGAAAAAGCCATTCGCAGACTGAAACACACATCAAGAAGCAGGATTTTAAAAACGTATTTGGGGTAAAAGCTTTTAGTTTTCAGCTATCAGTTTAGAGTTGAAAACCAACAAAAAGCTATGAGAGATTTTTCCAACTTATCTCGATCTGACAATTGATATTTAAAACTCGTTAGAGAAAATCTAACGAGTTTTTTTATTTTTGTATTGTAACAAAATTGTAACAAAAACGATTCTTTCATACTAACCTTTATAGAAAACCGTTGAGCTTGAAAGCAACTGAAAAAGATTTTTTGAACCTCATGGAAAAACATAAGGGAATTTTGTATAAAATTTCCCGAATGTACTTTGATCATACCGAAGACCAGCAGGATCTGATTCAGGAAATGACTTTTCAATTGTGGAAATCGTATCAGAATTTTAGCGGAAAAAGTCTGTTTTCGACCTGGATGTATCGCGTATGTCTGAACACTGCATTGACATTCTTTAAAAAAGAGGACAAGAAACAAGACAAATACGAACTCCATGAAAATTTCGATAAAGCAGACGACGACCACAGCGGGTATAAAGAAGAGCAGCTAAGATATTTTTACGACGCAGTCCAAGAACTGAACAAAGTGGAAAAAGCACTTATTTTCTTGTTTCTCGAAGGAATGAACCATCGGGAAATTTCTGAAAACTTAGGAATCAGCGAAGTAAATGCACGCGTAAAGCTCAACAGAACCAAAGACAAATTACAAACCATCATAAAAAAGAACGGATATGAATTTTGATGAGTTACAAAAACAATGGGATAAACAACCTGAAAAAGATATAAAAATAAAACCGGAATACCTGACTAAAACCAAATCACTTGCCGATAAAATTATTAGAAGTTTTCGTCGGGAAGCAATTATATGGCTGAGCAGTATTATTTTTCTTTTTATAGTGCCTTTTATTGATATCTACCAGATCAACGGAGTCATAAGCCTGATATATTATTTTATGCTGTTCCAGTTTGTAATCTTTGGGTTGTATTATTACCGCAGGTTTTACACCATTAGCAAAATGATCAAACAACCCAACACCTTTAGCAGCCGTGAGAGTATTATTCGGCTGTATTATGAATTTCACTTTGCCATAGAAACCTATCGTTCGGCTATTTACATATTGTTGCCAACATCGATTGCTTTGTTTGTAATCATGTCGGGGAAAGACCGCACAGCTGAAATTGTTGATAAGTTCTATCATTTCAGTCATACTTTGGAAAGTGAACCGGGTTTTATTTATACGGTATTGATTGTAGGAATTATTTCTGTTATTTTATTGATTTTATTTTCGGAATGGATGGTTAAAAAGTTCTACGGCAGATACCTGAAGCAACTAAAAGAACTGATGGATGAATTTGAGGAATAACAAACGATGAATATATGAATGAGGGAATAAATGGAACAAAACAGTTATTTAATAACCATGAAACCAAAAAACGATCAGCTGAAAAAACTGATTGCATACTATTATTTTCATGTATCTGATAACGAAAAACATTCTGAATCATTCTACTTTTATCCCAATTATATGCATGCACTAACCATTTATAAAGGAAGTGATGTAATCATAACGAAAGAGAAGAGTATTATTTCTCAAATTAAACCTTCATCAGACAGTAATAAATTCACTTTTTTATACACGGTAAATTTAAAAGAAAAAATACAGGTTAATATTCAAGGAGCCTTTTATAAAATTGGTATTGTATTTTATCCTTTAGGCATCAACCATTTCATTGAACAGTCATTAAGCGAAATAATGGATTATTTCTTTCAAGAAATAAACTTGGACAAGAAATTTAAAACCTGTCTTTCTCCTTTATCGAAAGAACTACTCATTAAAGAACAATTAGAAATTGTAGAAAACGCCTTATTAGCAATACTCACGCCTTTCGAAGAAAAAAAACTTCAAAAAGCTATTAAAGAAATTGTACTGTCAAACGGTGCCATAAAAGTGGATGAATTAGAAAAACACACAGAGGTAAGCCGAAAAACCTTATTGCGTCTATTTAAAAAACATACCCTTTCTACAATTGAGGAATACAAGAAAATGGTTATGTTCCGAAATTCACTGAATTACGCCTTGCAACACAAAGAACTGGTCAATTTAACCGATATTGCTTTGTATAATATGTATTACGACCAGTCGCACTTTATCAAGCACTTCAAAAGCATTACCAACGAAATTCCAAAAACATTACTGCCTAAAATCAAACAAATAGGTAATGAAGATTTGTACTGGCATTTTATAGAAGAATAAGGCAAATGTCCCAATTTTACAATTTTTATTGTTTTTCCTGCCCTATTTTTGCTGAAACAAATTGAGACACTATGGCAACAATTAAAATTCAAAGAACAAACGAATATAAAAACAGATTCAGAGCTGTTAAAATATTAATTGATGGAAAGCAAATTGGCACCATTGCAAACGGCGAAACCAAAGAGTTTACAACTGCTGAAGGTCAACACAAAATACAAGCTAAAATTGATTGGTGCAGCAGCCCCGATATTTTAGTTATTTTAAATGATAATGAAGTGAAAAAATTGCAGATTGGCAGTTCAACAAAAAACGACTGGGTAACAACATTGCCTTTTGTATTGTTAATAATTGTTCTGCACTTTATTTTATCAAAATTTTTCAATTTCCATTACACAGGACTTCTATTGATACCAACATTTCTTATGATGATTTATCAGTTATCTATCGGACGAAAAAACTATTTAACTTTAAATGAAGATAACTATGGAATTCGATAAAAACAAATACAAGGTGTACACGTGGAGAAACTGGATGTATCTTCATTACATCATCAATCCGGGCATAGCTTTTGCCGAATTGATTTTGGGACAACGTATAGCAAAAGTTGCGTTGGTCGAAAAAAATACCGGCAAACCTTTTATTGAGCGTAATTTTGTTCCTTGTCCGCATTGCGGTACGTTACACGGCTATAAAACCTGGAGTGGAAAACGCGCCGCCAAGAACTGGTTTGGACTCTATTGTCCCAACTGCAAACAAATTATTCCGTGTTTAATCAACATCACGACTTTTATCATACTTACGGTTACCTCCCCTTTGTGGTATCCTTTTAAAAATAAATTAAAACAAATCTGGCTCGAAAAACAGGCAAAACGTTTTGAAAACATTCAGGACGAAGAACCGCCGTTTGAAATCCAGAAAAAATACAACTGGATTATTACAGGATTGGTGTTTGGTACTTTTATGTTTATTTTCAATACACTTTTTATCTCTACACATACGGCAAACGAAACCTTTTCATCAAGAGGATTGGTCAGTTTATCCATTTGTTTAATAACCGGTTTATTTTTTGGAATGTTTATGAAATGGTATTTATCATCAAAAAAAATTAACTAATTCTATTACAATGAATCTTTTTATCAAAGCACTCCTTTTCCTTTTTATAGGTACTATGGCAAACGCCCAATCTTTTCAAGGTGTTATTACAGATCTTGAAACAGGTAAACCAATCAGTCAGATTACAATTGTAAGTGCTGATCAAACTTATTTTGTAACAAGCAATGAAAAAGGCGAAGTGGTTTTGTCTGAAAATATCATTAATAAAAAGCTGTTTATTAACCAATAGTTCGTTAAAAACTGGATTAAATATTTGATTAACAACAAAATAAGTATTTAAAATAAGGATAATCCGTTGAATATCATTATCTTAGATGTGTCTTCAAGGTACATAAAAGTATGATTTTTCAAGAATTATCCCA
>DATGMY010000243.1:0-4157 GCA_035307005.1 Flavobacterium sp.
GTACAAATTCAATGGAAAAGAATTAGACGAAGCTACGCAAATGTATTACTACGGGGCAAGGTATTATGATCCGAGGATTAGTATATTTGTAAGTGTTGACCCGTTAGCAGAGAAGACAATGCAACCTTATATTTATTGTGCAAATAATCCGATTCTTTTTGTAGATCCTGATGGAAGACATATTATTATTTATTACAAAAATGCTCAAGGGAAAGAGGTGCCCTACATTTACGGTTCGAAAATGAGAATGCCTTCAAATAAATATGTAAGGAATACTGTAAAGATGATAGATAAATTAACTATGACAGGCTCATTTGATAATATTACTATTTTAGGAAAAAAAATGGATAAGAACATGCTTAAACAAATGATTGATGATAAAAATAGACATTTGAGTGTTCTTGAAATATATAATAAAGGTAATCAAAACAGTTCTGCTTATATACCTCAAGATTATATACCTGGGACATACAATCCTAAAGAAGGTAAATATGGTTCTTTTGCAGGAAATTCAAGCTATGGAACATTAAGAATAAATGATGAATATGGTATTGAATTTGACATAAATGGAAAAACATATACTAATTCACCAACTTCACAAACAGCACATGAAATAATCCATGCTATACATAAAGAATTGGATATTAATAGTTATAATGAAAGAAGAGATAGTAAAACATATATACCTGGTTTAGGCAATATGGAAGAACAGATTACTACTCAAGAAACTAATCAAATTAACGAAAGATTAGGTGAGCCTTCTCGTCAGGATTATACTGGAACAATGATAAAAATGGATGATCCCACAGTTAATAAAAAATCTGAAAAATAGTAATTTATGAGATATATTATAATATGGATTTTAATTTTGATAACATATGGGTGTGTTTGTAAAATTAACCCCATTAATAAAGAGGAAAATGAAGTTATAAATCAAGATAAAGGATTTAAAATAAATTTTAAAAATAATTTAGTTGTCTATAAGTTTTTACACTTATGGAGTTATGGGTTTGATATTGAAGAGAAGCAATTTTGGAGTGCGGGAGAGTTTAACAACGAGTTTGCAATAAGGATTTCTAATTATCCCTTTGATTCTATTGTTAAATCTATAAAAACTTTTGATAAGTCAAATATAAGAACTGGAGGTTTTGATTTAGCTTTTATAAATGAATGCAAAGACACTATTTATTCTTCAGCAAATTTGAAAGAATGGATTATTAAAGAAAATGGTAAATATGAATATTATACTTATCCTAATAAGCCTAATAACCAGACTGATACTATCTTTATTAAAGAGATAAAAAAATCAGATCCCTTTTTTAATGATTGGAATTGTGGTAATATTCGGTAATGTTCCAAAGTTAGTGATAACTAAAAAATGGTTTTAAATAAAGAAACCCCCCCGCTGCCGCACGAATCTTTCGTGTGGTGTATACACTATGAGTGGTTTGCAGACAAAAGGTGGACACTCAATAAGTCGAAATAGTGCATCTAACGCTCTAAATCGTACCTCCTCAATGATATTATATATGATGTTTAGTATTGAATGTTAATTTATTATATATTATTTTGTGATTTTCCCATAAAAATACGAAAAAGAAATTTAAGATAAAACCCCGTTTGAGTTGATTACTAAACGGGGTTGGTAATTTTTCTTAATATTGATGGATTATGTCAGCATTCCGCCGTCCACATTAATTACTTGTCCGGTAATATATGTTGCCATATCCGAAGCAAGGAATACACAGGCGTTTGCAATGTCTTCCGGTGTTCCGCCTCGTTTCAAAGGTATCGCTTCCGTCCAGCCTTTTACAACTTCTTCGCCCAATTTCTCGGTCATTTCAGTTTCAATAAATCCCGGAGCAATCACGTTGCAACGAATGTTTCTTGAGCCTAATTCCAACGCAATTGATTTTGAAAAACCAACAATACCGGCTTTGGAAGCTGCATAATTTGCCTGTCCGGCATTTCCTTTTACACCTACAACAGAGCTCATATTAATAATCACACCATTACGGTTTTTAAGCATTGTTCTCTGAACGGCTTTGGTCATATTAAAAACCGATTTCAGATTGACGTCCATCACTTGGTCAAAGTCTGCTTCGGTCATCCGCATTAATAAATTATCTTTGGTAATTCCTGCATTATTCACCAAAATATCTATGTTACCAAAAGTTTCTAAAACCTGATCTACCAACTTCTGAGCTTCATTGAAATCAGCCGCATTGGATTTATAAGATTTTGCCTGAATACCCATGGCTGTCAATTCTTTTTCTAAATCGGCTGCTGCTGATTCGGACGAACTGTATGTAAATGCAACGTTACAACCTTGTTTTGCATAAGTCAATGCGATGCCTCTCCCGATTCCGCGGGTAGCACCTGTAATAATAGCTGTTTTGCCTTCTAATAATTTCATAAAATATCTTTTAGCATATTTATTGACAAATATAATTATTTAAACCGTTTTTACGAATCGTTTTTCGTTCTTATTCATAAAAAAGATGAGATAGACAAGGCTGACAAGCAGCAAAGCAATTAAGTAATAGCTTTTTGAGACCAAATCGATAAAGTTAATCTTTTGTCCGATAAGTGTCAGAAGGATTAAAACCTGTGCTCCATAAGGAATAAAACCTTGTGTAATACAACTGAAAATATCCAGCAAAGAAGTAATCCGGACTTTGTTCAGATGAAAACGTTCGGAAATTTGCCGGGCAATAGGTCCGCAAATCAGCAGAGCGATGGTGTTGTTTGCAACTGCCGTATTGATGAAAACAATCATTGATAAGACCGAAAAAACAGCTGTTAACGGCTTACTGCTTTTTGAAATAAGCATAAGCACGGCGTCAAAACCTTTGTTTTTTTGAATTAAATAAGACAATCCGCCGATTAAAAGTGATAATAAAGCAATTTCAAAAGTAGATTGCATTCCTTCAAACATTACTTTTGAAAGTATCAAAAAATCAATTCCCTGAAAGAGAGCAATAAAAACTGCCAAAATACAACTCAGTGCAAGGACAATCAAAACGTGTAACCGGCATAATGCCAATATAATAATTGCCAGATAAGGTAATAAAACCACTATATTATGATGGGTAGCATAAACCACATCTGAATGAAATTCCGGCTGGCTGATGTAAATCAAAACACAGGTAATCAGTGAAGCAATGAGTGCAATAAGTCCGTTGGCTTTAAATTTATCGATCATTTGCACGCCCATAGTTTGTGTAACCGCAATAGTTGTATCAGAAATAATCGACAGATTGTCTCCAAACATTGCACCGCCCAGCAAACTACCCGAAAGTAAAATCAACGCATCCGTATTTTCGCCTGCCAGACCCGGAAGGAGAGGAGCCAGCGTAACAATGGTTCCTACGGACGTTCCCAAAGCAAATGAAATCAAACACGAAACAATAAAAAACGCAATGAACAATACTGAAGGTGTTACGTGATTTAAAATCAATGCTACGAGATAATCCACACTTCCAATTTCTTTGGTAACATAACTGAACACCCCCGAAAGGAAAAAAATAAAACACATCGTCAGTATTTTATCGTTGGCAGCACCTTTTAAAATACGTTCGATGTTTTTACTAACGCTGTCTTTAAAGTGAACAACAGCAAAAATTACCGCTCCAAAAGCAATGATGACAGGCGAAACTGCATAAAAATCGTTGTAGTAGATCCCTGTGCCTAAATATATTCCAAAAAACAGGAATAAAGGAAGAAACTTCTTTAAAATATTCATTCAAAATGTTTTTAAACAGAACAAATATAAAGTTTTTTTAATGTAAAATATTGTTTGTGATTCATGAACTAAACCACTATGGACTAAAAGTCTATAGGTTTGATTTCAGACTGAAAGTCTGATTGAAAAAAAACCACGGATTAAAGGATTTACACAGATTTTTTATAATCCTAAAAACCTGAGTTCGATTATTTTTATCCATTGGAATGGGCTAAAGCCCATTCCGTAAATTCATCTCATAAGAGGCTTTAGCCTAAAAAAAATGGTTAGACTAAAGCCTTTTTTATGCTTTATTTCTTTTATCGGGCTAAAGCCCGAAACTATTAATCGAACTGAGGTTAAAAATCCTTTAATCCGTGGCAAAAATTTTTAGAAACTGAAAGTCTTGCACTTAAAGTGCATAGTTTCAACT
>DATGMY010000244.1:0-15052 GCA_035307005.1 Flavobacterium sp.
AACGATTTGACCTAAATTATTATAAATTGTTGCTTTCTCTAAAGTTAAATTGTTTTCTAATTTAATGTTTAAAACTTCTGATGTTGGATTGGGATAAATATTAAAGTTTTCTAGTACGAATATATTTGAGGATAGATTGGAAATATCATACATCCGTACGCGTCCCGAATTGATTCCATTTCCATCATTATAAGGAGCTCCAATTGCTACCATGCTTCCATCAGAAGAAAGAGAAATACTAGTCCCATTTGCGTCTCCGGCTGCTTCTCCATCAATATCATTACCTGCTTGTATCCAATTTCCAGAAATGTTTTTATAAATACGTGCATGACCTAAATTGGTTCCCACACCATTACCTGGAGCTCCAGTTACTACTATATTTCCATCAGAAGAAAGAGAAACACTTTCGCCTGTTAAATCTCCAGCATTTTTCCCATCAATGTCTTTCCCTACCTGTGTCCAAACTCCGGAAATGTTTTCATATACTCGTACATGACCGGACTCTGTTCCGTTTCCATCGTTAGTAACTGCTCCTATTGCCACAATATTCCCATCTGACGAGAGTGATACACTCTGTCCACTTCGATCTCCTGCTGTCTCACCATTAATATCGTTACCTATCTGTGTCCAAACTCCGGAAATATTTTCATAGACCCGAACGTAACCGGAACTAGTCATATATTTGGAATTCTGAGGTGCTCCAATTGCTACTATACTTCCATCAGAAGAAAGAGAAACACTAGTACCACATAGATCTCCTACATCTTCCCCTTCAATATCATCTCCTTTCTGTGTCCAAACTCCGGAAATATTTTCATAAACCCGTACATAACCAGAATAATTCATATATTTAGGACTCTGAGGTGCTCCTATTGCCACAATGTCTCCATCGGAAGACAATGATACACTAAACCCACTCATATCAGATGATGATTTCCCTTCTATATCGTCTCCTATTTGTGTCCACACTCCGGAAATATTTTCATAAACCCGTACATGACCTGAATTGTGTAGATTTCCACTATTAAAAGGTGCTCCTATTGCCACAATGCTTCCATCTGAAGAAAGGGAAATTTTTAATCCACTCAAATCTCCTGGTGATTCACCATCTATATTCTCACCTATTTGTGTCCAAACACCGGAAATATTTTCGTAAACCCGAACGTGACCAGTTCCGTTATTATTTTGAGGTGCTCCAATGGCTACAATATTTCCATCAGACGAAAGTGAAACAGCATAACTAACATCTCCCACATTTTCA
The DNA here is from genome assembly GCA_035307005.1 of Flavobacterium sp. GTDB lineage: Bacteria > Bacteroidota > Bacteroidia > Flavobacteriales > Flavobacteriaceae > Flavobacterium. The sequence continues at coordinate 1,262 of DATGMY010000244.1, forward strand.
CCATCAATATCCTGTCCTATTTGTACCTGACTCATTCCCAAAACAGGAATTAATAAAAAGAAAAGTAATTTTTTACACATAATTTATTGTATTTTTATCTTTGTGAGGTAAATATATTAAAATTTTAGGAATAAAAAATTATAAACATACAACTTCTAAACGTAAGTTAACTTTACTACTTTTCAATCGGCGGATAAGACCAGCGATATTTTACAGCCAGAATTCTAATCACAATGATGGTTCCTGCTGTGGCAATGTAAATAAAGTTGTCGTTAACAGAAAAATATTTCAGGATAAAAAACATCAGACCACCCAACAGACATGCTGTAGCATAAATTTCTTTTCGGAAAATTACCGGGATTTCATTACACAAAATATCACGGGTCACGCCGCCGAAACAAGCGGTAATAGTGCCAAGCAATATGCACACAACAGGACTTAAATCAACTTCAAGTCCTTTTTCAATACCCACAATCGTGAAAATACCAATGCCTATAGTGTCAAACAAAAACAGAGATGTTCTGAGAATTCCTAATTTCCGTCGAAAAATAACGGTTATTATCGCACTAATAATAATGATATAAAACGTTTGAAGATTCATCAGCCAGCTAACTGGGGTGTTTCCAATGAGCAGATCGCGAAGTGTTCCGCCGCCAATAGCGGTTGCCAGTGCAATGATCAGTACTCCAAAAAAATCAAATTTCTTATTGATGGCAGCTAAGCTTCCGGAAATGGCAAAGGCTACCGTTCCCAGAATGTCTAAAGTCGAGAAAATCATTGGTTACTTGTTAAATGATTAAAATCATTGATCACAGTCTGAATAAACTGATGCGGATTAAGATGTTGATTTTTAATCGCCGTTACTTGTTCTATTTTCTGAATTAAGGTATTTAACATTTCCTGATCGTTTTGAATCACAGCGGTTTTATAAGCCTTTTTGATGATGCTCATATCATAATCGGACAGGCGAACTACCGTGGGAAAAGTAACATGATATTCATTGGACAAATCATCTAAAAAATGATGATTCAACGCCACATTCGACTTTAATGAAATTACTGTCGTGTCAGTTACCATATCTCCCAGTCTTTGACTTTTTCCTGAAAAAATGATACACAAAATTCCGGGTAATCCCATAAGAAAATATACATCAACCAGCCGGCAAAGCCATCGACTGAAATAGTCCGAAAATCGCGCCTGATAGCCTTCTAATTTTACCACACGGATCTTCATTATTTTTTTGCCGGGCGTTTGTCCGTCTGTCCAGCTTTCAAAAAACAAGGTATAAAAAATTACGGGCGAATAAATACCAAATAGCACCACATTTCGTTCCCAGCTGTCCAAATAGTTCAGATACGACCCCAAATGAAACACATCATAGATCAAAAAATACATCGCCATGGCATAGGCTGTTTTGATCAGCATATCAAGGAGAAACGCCAACATTCGTTCGCCTAAAGAAGCCGGCTTAAAATTTATCGCAACATTTTGCGCGGTATTTATCGTTATTTCAGTCATTCTTTTTATTTTAGCCTTATGAGAGAAATTGCTTTTATAAAACAAAATAAAGAAAAATGGTTAAATATCGAGCAACAATTGTCTGCAAAAAATAAAATTTCTGCGGATGACTGGTCACAGATGTATATTCAGCTGAGCAATGACCTGGCTTTTTCTCAAACCTATTACCCTAAAAGCGACGTTACGCTGTATCTGAATAATCTGGCAGCTACGGTACATCAAAAGATTTATACCAATTACAAATACGAGAAAAACGTTTTGAGTAAATTCTTTTTTGACGAAGTTCCCCGAATCGCTTATGATTACCGCAAAGTGCTTTATTTTTCATTGGCGCTTTTCCTTGTATTTGTCGGAATAGGTGCACTCTCTGCTGCTTTTGACGACCGTTTTGTCCGCTTGATCCTTGGCGATGCTTATGTAAATGCTACTTTAGACAACATTGCTAAAGGCGATGCTATGGCAGTTTATAAAGGAAGTTCTGAATGGGGAAGTACTATTGGCATCACGCTCAACAATTTGTATGTGGGAATGCGCTGCTATATCTACGGAATTTTTGGTGGCATTGGCACCTTTTTCATTGTACTTTACAACGCTGTGATGGTCGGCAGTTTTCAATACTTTTTTTACGAACAAGGTGTGTTTGGCGATAGCATTCGCGGCATCTGGCTCCACGGAAGTATGGAAATTATGGCAATCGTCATTGAAGTATGTGCCGGGTTTATTTTAGGATCCAGTATTTTGTTTCCGGGCACTTATACACGTATGCAATCCCTGAAAAGAGGCTTTAAAAAAAGCTTTAAACTCTTTATCAGCACGATGCCTTTTACTATTTTTGCCGGATTCATTGAAGGATACATTACAAGATATGCCAAAGAAATGCCCGATGCTTTAAATTATCTGATTATTTTCAGTACTTTAGGTCTCATTGTTTTTTATTATTTTGTATATCCTGTTTTTGTTCACAGAAAAAATATTTTAAATACCTGATAAATCTATGTTTGAATTATTTAAAGCCAGAGCTTTTGGCGATTATATATCCGATACGTTTCAGTTTTTAAAACTGTACGGAAAACATTATTTCAAAAATTATCTGAAGTTTGCTTTTGTAGCCTTGTTGATTCTGATGGTTGCTATGGCAATGATCGGAATGTTTTATTACCGGGTCTTGAATACTACTCTTGGGGGTTTTGACGGTGGCGAAACATTTGATAATAGTTTTGTGACCGAAAACGCTGTTATGTTAGTGATCGGTATTGTAGTGGTGGTTATTGCAGCCTTATATTTATCACTTTTAAATTACTCTTTTCCTGTATATTACCAAAAAATCCTTGGAGAAAATCCGGAAGAAAAACCTACTTTGGCATCTATTCGTTCCCTGTTTAAAAAGGATTTAGGACGTTTGCTTGTTTTTGGGTTGTTAAGTGTTCTTATTTTTGGAATTATTGGAATAGTTGCCCTTGGAATCGCAACAGTTTTAAGTTTTATCTTAATCGGTCTTTTGCTGTTTCCGTTGCTGATTCCTTTTTTAACAACCTGGTACACGTTGACTTTATATTTTTACATCAACCAAAACCAATCGTTTTTTGAAGCATTTCAAAACGCATTTCATACCATCTTTAAAAACTTCTGGACAATTATCGGTGCCAGTTTTTGCATTATGATGATTGTTTATATTGTCAATATGGCCATAACAATGATTCCGTATATGCTGCTGTTCTTCGGAATGTTTTTCGGAATACAAAATCCTGAGCAAATAGAAAATTTCAACAGTTCAGATTTTTCGTTGTATATGATTTTGATGCTGATCGTTTATTGTATTGGTATGTTAGCAGGTTTGATTCTGAACCATTTAATATTAATACAAGTAGGTTTGGTTTATTACTCTGAACGCGAAAATACAGAACATCTTTCTTTGCGTCAGTCTATTGATGAAATTGGTAGAAATGAATAAAACCCGAATCTTTTTCACGCTTTTTTTCGTACAATCGGCAGCAATATTAGCACAAACTCCCGATTCAATACCCGTATTTCTCGAAAAAGTCGTTGAAAAAGAAGAAGTGTTTACAGAACACGATTTAGTGCGCGATTCCATCAACAATTCATTGGTTCCGATAAGCAATGAAAATTTCCCAGTTAAAATATTGGATGAAGATTTTCGATCGCACTATTCCGGTAGTGAATTTCAATATGAAGTTCGTGAAGAAAACGGTTTTTTGGCAAAATTGCGCAATTGGTGGAAAAGAATTTCGGACTTTTTCAAGAGGAACAATGACGGGACAACAAGCATTGTTTTTGACGAAATCGTCAATATATTGCTGGCATTTTTGTTGCTCATCGGTTTAGGATTTTTGATTTATTATCTGAACAAAAAAGGATTCATTCGTCTGTTTGCCAAAAAAGAAATGCAAGTCATCAATGAAAAATACATTGAAGAAAATATTGACAAAATCGATTTTGCAACACTGACCCATCAGGCAAAACAAGAAAACGATCTGCGCAAAGCCGTTCGCTATTACTATTTGTGGTTGCTTAAAAACTGGTCGCAAAGTGAAATCATTCATTACGAACCCAACAAAACAACCAAAAATTACCTTACAGAATTACAACAATCTGCCGATAAAACAGCTTTTCAATACGTTTCTTATATTTACGACAATGTGTGGTATGGTTATCACGAAATTTCTGAAAACGATTTTGCTAAAATCGAACAGCAGTTTGTCCAACTCATCAACAAAACAATATGAAAAGCGACTATATAAAATACGGCATTTATTTTGCGCTGGCGGCTTTGTTTGTCTTGTTGTTGCAGTTTTATTTTCCCAATCCGATCAATTGGAAAAGAAATTTCAATACCCAAAGCAAAGATCCATACGGTTTATATGTTTTTAACCGGGAACTTCCGCAATTGCTCTCCGGTCAAAAATTGGAGAAAACGGCTTTGTCACCTTACGAATTTCTGACAACCAATGAAGAAATATCTGCTGAAGAGACTACTTTTCTAATGATTGAAAACCATCGTTCGTTTGATGAAACTTCTTTCAAGTCTGTTTTGGAAAAAGTAAAAAACGGTGCCGATCTGGTCATTGCCAACGAACAATTTCACGGTAATTATTACAACTTACTCGATTCGTTGGAATTGAAACGCTACAACATACACACCAATAAACTGTATTTTGTTCACAAAGGTTTTTCAAAAGATACTTTGGAAATCCGGGACACTTATCATAATATTTTTCAGGTAAAAAAACCGGAAAATCATCAGGTCATTGCCAAATTTGATAATGATCTAAGTTTTATTTCAACAAAATACGGTAAGGGAACGGTGTATCTCAGCACCACTCCTATCCTGTTGACCAATTATTACCTTTTAAACGAAAAAAATGATTTCAGCGTATTTGCCGAAGGTTTTGCATCTGTGCTGCATAAAAAGCACATCGTTTGGTTTGATGCCAATCATCCCGGTTTTGTTCCGGACGATCAATCCATTCTCAGAGTGTTGTTTAAACACAAAAGCCTGCGTTTTGCCTGGTACACATTAATGCTTGGTTTGATTTTATATGTAATTTTTTACGGAAAACGAAAACAACGAATCGTTCCTCTTACAGAACCGTTAAAAAACACGAGTGTGGAATACATTGAAACCGTAGGAAATCTTTATTTTCAGGAAAACAATCATACACAACTCATTGACAAACAGATTAAATACACTTTATATTTTATCCGTTCAGAATGGCACATTCCTACGCAAACCATCGATGAAGAGTTTAGGAAACGATTGCAACAAAAAACGCAGGTAGAAGAACAGATTATCAAAGAGTTTACAGATTTTATCCATCATTTTGATCTTCAACGCAAATATTCTCAAAATGATTTACTACATTTCAATCAATTATTAGAAAAGCTAAACATAGATTATGGAACATTCAGAAAATAACGAAATATTGTTCAACAGTCGTATTCCGTTGACCGAACTGAAAAAACAGATCGAAGCAATCAAAACCGAACTGCATAAAGTAATTGTTGGACAGGAAGAATTGATCGACCTGCTTTTGGTTTCACTCATTTCCAACGGACACGTTTTAATTGAAGGTGTACCCGGATTGGCAAAAACACTGACTGCAAAATTATTGGCAAAAACCGTTCAGACTGATTTTTCACGCATTCAGTTTACACCCGATCTGATGCCGTCGGATATTTTGGGAACATCGATTTTCAACAATCAAACCCATAATTTTGAGTTTAAGCAAGGACCGATTTTTTCCAACTTTATCCTCATTGATGAAATCAACCGTGCACCGGCAAAAACACAGGCAGCTTTGTTTGAAGTAATGGAAGAACGTCAGATTACCATTGATGGGAAAACCTATGAAATGCAACCTCCGTTTTTGGTTTTGGCAACGCAAAATCCGATTGAACAGGAAGGGACTTATGCACTTCCAGAAGCACAATTAGACCGTTTTTTGATGAAAATCACGATTGATTACCCTACATTGGAACAGGAAATACAATTGTTGCAATTGGAACAAACCAACGAAAATGCTGTAAAAACCGATTTGTTGAAACCTGTAATTAATGCACAACAATTGGTCGATTTTCAAAAACTGGCACTAAAAGTAATGATTGAACCGCATCTGCTTCAGTTTATTGCACAGATTGTCAACAATACCCGCAATCATAGTTTCCTTTATTTGGGTGCGTCGCCACGGGCTTCTATCGCCATTTTGCAAGCGAGTAAGTCTTATGCTTTGATCAACGGACGTGATTTTGTAACTCCGGACGATATTAAATACGTAGCTTATTACGTGCTGAATCACAGGTTGATTCTGGCTCCGGAACGCGAAATGGAAGGAATTACCATCAAAGATGTGGTAAAACAAATTGTGGATACGGTCGAAATTCCGCGCTAATCGTCTATGAGGTCTTTGTACTTAAATACACGTTTTTATCTTGCTTTGCTGCTTTTGTTTGTCACATTTGTAGTCGGATTTTTCCTACCCGTTTTTTTCTATGTCAGTTTGATATTTTTGACCGTATTTATAGCATTAATCGCCACAGAGGTTTTTATGTTGTATCATCAAAAAAGCGGAATAACTGCCGAACGAATCGTTCCGGAACGTTTGTCAAACGGCGATGATAACGAGATCATCATAGAATTAAACAACCATTATCCGTTTGCCGTAAATACAACGATTATTGATGAACTTCCGTTTCAGTTTCAAAACCGGGATTTTTTTATGGAGCAAAAATTACCCAAAAACCGCAAAACAAACATCTCCTATAAACTCCAGCCCAAACAGCGGGGAGTTTATGAATTCGGGGCGGTAAATGTATATGCAAGTACCTCTATTAAAATTTTAAGTAAACGACATAAATTCACTATTAATCAAAAAGTTGCAGTTTATCCGAGTTTTTTAAATCTGCGCAAACACGAGTTGATGGCATCCAGGACGGCGATGCTTCCCAACGGATTGAAACGCACGCGAAAAATAGGACAATCGTCAGAATTTGAACAAATTAAAGAATATGTTTCAGGCGATGATTTGCGTCACGTCAATTGGAAAGCAACTGCCAAAAAGCAACATTTAATGGTGAATCATTATCAGGAAGAAAAAGCCCAAAACGTTTATCTTTTCCTCGACAAAGGACGTACGATGAAAATGCCTTTTGACGGAATGTCTTTGTTGGATTATGCTATTAACTCCGCACTGATGCTTGCCAATATCGCTGTAAAAAAACAGGACAAAGCCGGTTTGCTGACGTTTGAAAAAAAGACCGATGCGTTTGTAAAAGCAGACAACAAACCTTTGCAAATCCGTCGGATTATGGAAGCATTGTATCACATCGATACCAATTTCAGAGAGTCGGATTATCAATATCTTTTGACCGACAGCCTGAAAAAAATTCAGAAACGCAGCTTGCTGATTCTTTTTACCAATTTTGAAACCTTGGATGCGTTGAAACGGCAACTCCCCTATTTGCGAGCTTTGTCAAAAAAACACGTTGTACTGACCGTTATTTTTGAAAATACTTTGCTAAATGATGTTTATTCAAGAAAAATAAATACCACAAAAGATATTTACACTAAAACGATAGCTGCTAAGTTTGTACACGAAAAGCAACTGATTGTACAGGAATTGCAATTGCACGGCATCAAAACTGTTTATACCAAGCCTGCAGACTTATCCGTTAATTTATTAAACAAATATTTAGAAATAAAACAATTAGAAATCATCTGATGAAAGAAATAAGCAGCGTTCATAATCCTTTGATCAAAGAGATTTTTCAGCTACAGGAAAAAAGCAAAGCCCGTAAAAAGTCGGGACTTTTTGTCATTGAAGGAATGCGTGAAATTGAAATTGCATTGAAAAATGATTATCAGATTGAACAATTGTTGTGTTGTTTTGATTTAATCAATCAGAATTATTTTGAAACATTTCGTACAAAAATAAGTGAAAAAACACAATTCATTTCGATTTCCAAAGAAGTTTACCAAAAAATAGCCTACCGCGAAAGTACCGAAGGGATTATTGCTATAACAAACGTAAAAACGCATCGTTTAGAAGAAATCAAGTTGCCCGAAAATCCATTGATTATTGTATTGGAATCATTGGAAAAACCCGGAAACATCGGAGCAATTTTGCGCACAGCCGATGCAGCAAAGGTCGATGCGGTTTTTATAGCCGATCCCAAAACCGATTTATACAATCCAAATATTGTACGCTCTGGTGTAGGAGCTGTTTTTACCAATAAAATTGCAATGGCAGATTCGGAAGAAATAATTAAATTGCTTAAAAATAAAAATATTCCTATTTTTAGTGCAATTTTGCAGGAAGCCGTACCTTATTATTCCGTAGATTATTCTAAAGGAGCCGCTATTGTAATGGGAACTGAAGCTACGGGGCTTAGCGATATCTGGCGGGCGGAATCTGATGCAAACATCATCATTCCTATGGAGGGACAAATCGATTCTATGAATGTTTCGGTGGCAACGGCAATATTAATTTTTGAAGCAAAACGACAAAAATCAATCTAATAGTCAATTATTAAAAAAATTACTTATATTTATAAAAAATTAAAATTTATGAGAAAAAACATATTAAAAGTATTCTTCGGATTAAGTCTGGCGTTTGGAATAACAGCTCAGGCTCAGGTTATTCATAAAAACGAACGCTTTACTCAAGACTATAACTGGAGAGTAAGTGCAAGTTATAATATGATGGATTTTAACTTTAATCACACTGAAATTCCGGAAGGTTCCAGTATGATCTCGGGAGGAATTCCTGTTAAAGTAATGATTGGCTACGAATTTGCACGAAATCTTTCTGTAGAAGCCGATTTTTCGATGAACGAAATGGAAGAAGGAAACTCTATGAACGGAGAACTTGTTACGGAAACTATTAAAATAGCTTCTTTTAATGGTTCTTTGTCTTACAGTTTAGGCGGATTGTTTAATTTGCCTGTGATTGATCCGTATATTAAAGCCGGTATCGGACATTTGCGTTTAAACGAAACCGATTTAACGATGGCAAGCGCCGGTGGCGGTATCAATATCTGGATTGCGGATATTCCGGGAACAAAGAGCTCACGCTACCATCACGACCGTTCCTACAGACGTATTGGTTTAAATGTAGAAGCAATGGGAAGAACCAATGTAGCTACAGAAGGTTTGGGTTCGCACGCACAATATTCTGCAGGAGTTTTCTTCGTTTTTTAACAGATGATAACATAGATGATTTAAAAGGAGCAATTATTTGCTCCTTTTTTGGTTTAATTATATCCATATTAGAAAATAAGGCTGTCCATAAATTTTCAAATTTGTCAAATTGACCTCCGTTTACTTCGTAATACTAATCATAGTTTGTTTTACAAAAAAGCAATTATAAGTTAAAGTTTTGCTAATTAATATATTTTTCATACATTTATCATTAAAGTTGTCTGTACTAATAAAACAATACAATGAAAACAAATATATTATTTCTTTTAACGACTTTATTTGCAGTGCAGCTAACTTCTGCACAAATATTGTATTCAGAAAATTTTGACTTCCTTACCCTTGGTAATGTAGGCACTGACGACACAGGTACGACCCCGGGACAAGGCGGTTGGTGCACAACTTCATATACTTATTCTTCTCCTTATGGAGGGAATAATGATTTCAAAATTATAGCAGAACCTGGCAGAGGGAATGTATTGGAAGTAACAGGTCCCGGTGTTGCTTTGGGACGTAATATAGTAGAGCAAAAAGGCTTAGAACAATTGTGGGATAACAGAATTGCAGGAAACGATGTTTTAAAAATAGAATATGATTTTTTTACAGGAAATGTTGTATTTCCTTCTAATTCAACTTCCTTTTGGAGCGTATTGAATTTCGTTGATACTACTATATCACTTCGAACATATTATTATAGTTATTCTGATTTAATTCAAGTTACTTGTAACTTCTGCAACCCACCGCCACATTCGCTGTCACATATATTGCAACCTACTACTGTTCCGACAAATACCTGGCTTAAATTTGAATTATATTTAGATTATGTTAATGAAATATCTTATTTCACAGTTCCAACTTTGGGAATAAGTGGTGTTTCAGGATGGTTTTCTTTATCTAAACTTTCAGGAATAAGGTTAACAGTAGAAACAATTGCATCAACACAATCAGTTCATAAATTTGATAATTTTGTAATCTCAGCAGTTAATACAGTGCCTTTAAGTACACAAGAGTTTATTTCTTCTAAATTCAGTGTGTTTCCTAATCCTGCCAATGATATAGTCACAATAACCAACAGCGAAAACATAGGCATAGAGCAGATAAAAGTTTTTGATATGAGCGGTAAAACCATAAAATCGCAATTATTTAATAATGAAAACGAAGTGCAGTTAACTATTGAAGATTTGGCACCGGGTATCTATATGCTGTATATAAAAGCCAAAGAAGGCACGGCAGTAAAAAAAATAACTAAGAAGTAAAATATTTAAACGCTAAAGATTGGTATCAGTAGTTTTACATTTTGAATTTATTTTTAGAGGTCATAACTTAAATTCATATATATTGAAACAACGCTGTAAATCAATAGTTTTTTTTAATTAACATTATGTTTGTCATGCTGTAAGCATCTTTACCGGCACTGATAAGAGATTCCTACGGAATGATAAACGTTGTGTTAAAGGGTTTTACAAAGTTTAAAAATAGGTAATTATTTGACGGCTTCTATTAATTTATTTATTTCAAAGCCTGCTCGATATCGGCAATCAGATCATCAATATCTTCTACGCCCACACTCAAACGAACCATATCGTCGGTTACACCGATTTCGGCACGTTTTTCAGCCGGAATAGACGCGTGGGTCATCAATGCCGGATGGTTTGCCAGTGACTCCACACCACCTAAAGATTCCGCCAAAGTGAATACGTTTAATTTTTCTAAAAATTTGATAGCATCAGCCTTTGCTCCGGATTTAAACGTAAACGAAACCATTCCGCCAAAACCTTTCGGCATTTGTTTTTTAGCCAGATCGTGTTGCGGATGCGAAGGCAACCCGGGGTACAAGACTTTATCGATCAACGGATGTTGATCCAGATATTCCGCTATTTTTTGCCCGTTGAAACAATGACGTTCTACACGCAAATGCAAGGTTTTGATTCCCCGCAACACTAAAAAACACTCTTGTGGCCCCAATGTTGCACCGGTTGCAAATTGGGTAAAATGCAGTTGTTTGCCCAATGCTTCGTCTTTGATGACCAAAGCTCCGGCAATCACGTCCGAATGTCCGCCTAAATATTTGGTTGCCGAGTGCATCACGATATCTGCACCCAAATCTAAAGGTTTCTGCAAATAAGGTGTTGCAAACGTATTGTCAACCGCAAATAATAAATTATGTTGTTTGGTGATTTCAGCAATGGCTTCGATATCAGCTAATTTCATCAATGGATTTGTAGGTGTTTCAATCCAGACCAATTTTGTTTTATCATTGATTTTAGATTGAAACAATTCTAAATCATTCATATCGATAAAATGGAACTTAATTCCCAAATCAATATAAAACTTTGTAAACAACCTGTAGGTTCCTCCGTATAAATCGTCCATTGCGATGACCTCATCTCCCGGTTTCAGCAAACGCATCACGCAGTCAATCGCTGCCAGTCCCGAAGAAAAAGCCAGCCCGCGTGCCCCATTTTCAATACTTTCCAAAGCGTGTTCCAAAGCCGTACGTGTAGGATTGTCTGCTCGGCTGTATTCGTATCCCGTATGCACACCCGGACTGGTTTGTGCAAAGGTTGATGTATGATAAACCGGCGGCATCACAGCTCCGGTACTTGGATCGTGTTGTTGTCCTCCGTGGATTACTTTTGTGTTGAATTTCATAATAGTACTTCTTAAAAAAATCTCTTCAAATATACCATTTAATCACGACTAAAATTTATAGATTTGTCTTAAAAAAACGCAAATGTTGTTTATGAAAAAGTTTTTTCTTTTAATTTGTCTTTCGGTAATTTTTATGAGTTGTAAAAAAGAACCTATGGTTGTTTTTACTACGAAAAATTATGATTTTCGGTCGAATAAAAACTGTGAAAAAGACAATTGTACTTATGTTCATCTGGAAATTCCGGTAGCATCGGGAAATGAAATGATTACTAAACCAATTAACGAAGTTCTTTTTAACTTTGTGAATGATCATTTGCATTATCACAATCAGCCTAAAACAACTTCTTATGATACTTTGGCTCAACAGTTTATAGCTGAATATGAAGAAACAAGCCGGGTTTATCCCGATTTTTCGGTAGCTTGGGAAGCTGATTTTAAAGTAAAACACAACAATCTTTCCGATAAAGTTTATCAGGTGGTTTGGGAATATTATACCTTTACGGGCGGAGCTCACGGTTTTTTGGGAACAAAAGTCTTTTTCTTTGATTTACAAACGGGAAAACAAATTCCGCCAAAAGATCTGTTCGTCAATTATGAAGGATTCAGAAAATATGCCGAATCGGAATTTAAAAAACAAATGAACATTTCAGAAAGTTTCTCGGAAGCCGGATATAATTTTGGGAAACAAGGCTTTAAACTTCCTGAAAATTTCTATTTAACCAAAAGCGAATGGGTTTTGTATTACAATCCGTATGAAATTGCACCGTATGTAAAAGGAGCTTCGGTTGTAAAACTGCCCAAAGAAAAGGTAGCTTCTTTTCTAAATCCGGTCTATCTTAAAAATTAATTATTTTGAGCGTTTATAAAAATCTTTTTAAAACCACGCTGATCTACGGCATTGCAACGGTTGTTCCAAAAATGATCGGTTTTATTATGACGCCGTTTCACATCGACTGGCTTCCTACCAATGCTTATGCCGATTACACATTGATTTTTTCGTGGATGATGTTTTTCAACGTGGTTTTGTCGTTCGGAATGGAAACGGCTTTTTTCAGGTTTTACAACAAACGAGAAGACAAACCGGAAGTCGTCAACAATACCATTTTGTTTTTAATGGGGGTCTGTGCGGTGTTTTTAGGTTGTGTGTATCTGTTCAAAAGTTACATCGACCACTATTTCGGCATTCCACCGGTTATTGTAAGTTTTCTCATCTGGATTTTGGTTTTGGATGCGTTTGCCGTGATTCCGTTTGCGATTCTTCGGGCACAGCAACGTCCGGTTAAATACAGTGCGGTTAAGATTATGAACGTGGTTTTAAACGCCGGTTTGTCCGTTGTGTTTTTATACGTGATTCCGGTCTGTTTGTCTAAAAATCCTGAAAGCAGTCTGAACGATTTCTTTATCCCGAATTTTGAAGTCGGCTATTTATTTGTTTCCAATTTGATTGCCAGTATGGTAACCTTGTTTTTACTTTCAAAATATTATCTAAAGTTAAGATGGTCGTTCAATAAAGATTTGCTCAAAGAAATGCTGGTTTACAGTTTTCCGGTAATGATTGCCGGTCTGGCGTTTGTGGTCAATGAAACGTTTGACAAGGTATTTTTAAGATGGTTGCTTCCCGATGATTATAAAGATTTAGGATTAGCGAGTTATGGTGCTCTTTATAAAATTGGCGTTTTTATGGTGTTGTTTCGTATGGCATATTCCTTAGGTATTGAACCGTTTTTTTTCAGTTACGCCAAAAACGATGACGCTCCCGTTAAATATGCCACCATAACCAAATATTTCGTCATTTTCGGAAGTGCGGCAATGTTGGCAATTGTCATTTTTGCCGACCTTATCAAATTGTTTTACATCCCCGAAAAAGAATACTGGCACGCAATGGAAATTGTGCCTTACATTATTTTAGC
>DATGMY010000245.1:0-13467 GCA_035307005.1 Flavobacterium sp.
CTATAATTCTGCTACTTTCAGGATACTTTAACATTGTAATCTTATCAGGAGAGGAGATATCAAACAGCCCTCCTAAACCAGATAATATATTTTTACCTGTCGTCCAAGTTCCTTTCCCGAATCAATCATTTAAATGCTGTCGCATTTATTAGTTGAGTCTAAGTAAGACATTATAAACATTAAGACTATGCTTAAACTCAAAATCCCTCTTAAGCTTTGATTTTATTTTTTGCAAAATTATTTATTTTAGACTAAAAAACAAACTATTAACCTGAGTTCGATTGTTATTTAGCTAACAATTAATGGTATATATTCAAACACATCTTTCTAGTAATGCTCCGGAGGAGCCTCCTGTTCATAGAAATAATGCATTCATCAAGCATTAGCTCCGTTAGGAGCGGTCTGTTCATTTTACAGGTCGCTCCTAACGGAGCTTTTATTTACGAATAATTTATTTTTTCTACGAACAGCTTGTCCCTACGGGACGTTTGGGTTTATAAAGAAAGGCATAGCTAAAAGTTTAAATCACTTCCTTCTGAAAAGTGATGCTTTTGAAACCTTGAAATAGTTATAAAAAACCCTGAAAATCAATAATATATTAATCGAACTCAGGTTATTACTATTCTTAAAGATAATCGCCGTCATTCTGATTATTCTATGGGCTGTAGGGTATTTTGGATTTGGAGAAGCTGTAGGTCAGTTTATCCATATTTTATTAGTCATTGCTATAATCGCGATATTGTATCGTTTAACCGGTCGAAGACTTTAAAAATAAAAACCAACTCTTTGCGGAGTTGGTTTTTTTCTTATTTCTTTTCTATTACCGGGTCAACATTTAGTTTTTGACTTAACTCTAATGAAATAGCAGCTTTTTCCATTTTAAGTTTACCTGCCATTGTTTCAACAATAATTGTAGTGTCTGCAATTTCAGAAATTCTTCCGTGAATTCCGGCTTTGGTCACAATTTTATCGCCTACTTTCAGGTTACTTTCAAATTGCTTTTCTTTCTTTACCCTGTTTTGCTGCGGTCGGATCATTAAAAAATACATTGCGGCAAAAATCAGGATGATTGGTAAAAATTGTTGTATGTCTCCCATTCTTTATTCTATTACGTTTGCTTTTACGGTCAAAATTTCGCTTCCCTCTTCGGTATTAGTAGTCAAAGTAACATTTTTACTTTGCAATCCTGCACCGGTGGCAGAGAATACCACTTTCATTTTTGCAGATTCTCCCGGTTTGATGGGTGCTTCCGGCTTTTCAGGAACGGTACACCCACAGGCTGCACTGGCGTTGATGATTACCAAATCAACTGCTCCTTCGTTTCTGATTTCAAATTCTACTTCGTTTCGAGAACCTTTTTTCACATCTCCAAAATCGTGTACTGTTTCGTTAAATGCAATTTTCGGAAAACCGGTTTGAGTTGCCGATTCGGCAAGTTCTCCTGTCGAAGTTGTTTCTGTTGCTGCTCCGTCTTTAATACGGGAAGAAGCGTCTTCTTTTTTGTTACAAGCCATAAGACTTAATGCTGAAAAACCAGCGATGATCATTAGTTTTTTCATAATTTATTCAATTAATCCTCTACCTGTTTTATTTAGTTTATTTTCTTTTTTATATTCTTTGATCAAAGCGTCTAAAATACCATTGATAAAGATACTGCTTTTTGGTGTTGAATATTCTTTGGCAAGTTCTAAATATTCGTTAATTGTTACTTTTACCGGAATGGAAGGAAACTTTTGCAGCTCACAAACAGCCAGATTCAGGATGATTCCATCGATTTCAGCTAACCTATCCAATTCCCAGTTACGGGTTTTGTCTTCGTATTCTTTTACAAAAACGTCGGCATTTAGCGCAGTTTTTCTGAAAAGTTGACGGGCAAATTCCTTGTCTTCTTCGTCTTTAAAAACCCTGTTGATTCTAAAATGATCTTTTTCTGACTTCAGCCCTTCCAATTGTTTCAAAATAGCTGTGTTTACCACAGGAATATCGTCTATCCACGACATTTTATTATCTTCCAAAAACGCATAAATTTTTTCGTTGGGCGCAATAAAATCCGTAAACAACTGAATCACAAATCTTTTATCTTCCTGAAAATCATTGATACGGTTGCTCATATATTTTTGATACAATTCGCTCCCTTTGATTTCTTCCAAAAGATTTTTAATGTAATGATCATTTACATTAAATTGATTGATATGCAACTCTTCCATCCAGTGGTTCAGCGATTCCGATTGGGATAAAACATTTAAAACAGTATTATCTGCAAATTTGGTGTTTGGATTCCGTTCTTCGGCAGTAACTAAGTGTTTTTTTGAAGAGGCTTCTAAAAATTCCTTTTCAACTCTTTGCAATTCTGTCAATGAAGAGAGCATTACCAGATACAATTCCCTAATATTTTCTATGCTGCTGAGAAGGTATCTTTCATACACATCTAACTGATCAGATTTATTTTGAGTCATTGCATAAACGGTCTGCAATACTTTGGAACGGATATGTCGTCTGTTTACCATTATAATTATAAGAACATTGTTTTAATAAAGAAAGCGAAAACCTCACGATTTCCGCTTTGCAAATTTATAATAATATTTTGAAAATTATTTACTTTCTTGTTTTTTCTTTTCGATACGCTGCTCTGCCATTTTCATCGCTGCCTGATTGGGCGTGATGTTTTGTTCCTGAGCATAGTTCAGAATATCCAAAGTGGTGTTGTAGATATTTTCTGTTCTGCGGATTGCTTCATCCGAACCATATTTCGCAATTTCGCCAAACACATTGATGATTCCTCCTGCATTGATTAAGAAATCAGGTGCATAAACAATTCTTTTTTCCTGCAGCATTTTTCCGTGAACGGCTTCTTCCGCTAACTGATTGTTTGCAGCTCCGGCAACCACCTGCGCTTTTAATCTTGAGATAGAATCATTGTTGATTGTTGCTCCCAAAGCACACGGTGCATAAATATCCACATCCAAAGAATACAAATCGCTTCCTTCAAAAATATGAGTATTATATTTTTTAGCCACTTCTTCTACCCGTTCTCTGTTTAAATCGGTAATAGTAACCACTGCTCCTGAATTGGTCAGGTGTTTTACCAAAGTTTCTCCTACGTTTCCAATTCCCTGAACCAAAACTTTTTTACCGTTTAAATCATCGGTTCCGAATTTGAATTTTGAAGCAGCTTTCAATCCCATAAAAACGCCATAAGCTGTAACAGGAGATGGATTTCCCGATCCGCCCAGACTTTCCGAAATTCCGGTAACGTGTGGAGTGATGCTATGGATCAAATCCATATCTGCTGTAGTAGTTCCTACGTCTTCTGCCGTAATGTATCTTCCACTCAGCGAATCAACATACCGGGCAAATGCCTGAATCATTTCGGGATTTTTGTCTTTTTTGGAGTCACCGATAATAACGGCTTTTCCACCTCCCAAATCCAATCCTGAAATCGCAGATTTGTAAGTCATTCCACGCGACAATCGCAATACATCGTTCAAAGCTTCCCATTCAGAAGTATAATTCCACATACGTGTTCCGCCCAATGCAGGCCCTAATACCGTATTATGAATACCTATAATTGCTTTTAATCCAGTATCTTTGTCGTGGCAAAAAACCACTTGTTCGTGATGATCAAATGAAACCTGTCCAAAAACAGGATCAACTTTTTTTAACTCGTCTGGAGTAAATACGTTTGTTGTCATATATTTGTAGTTGTTGTATGTTTCAAATATAAGGTTTTTTTATCTCAAAATAATTATCCAAGTGCATTATTGCGAAATAAACAAATTTATAATATTATTAATTTAATTTTTTAATCGATCGCATCACTTTTCAGAAAAAGAAAAGCATTATATAAAGAAGAAATGAAAGAACTTCAAAAACTCAATAAATATTTCCTGAAATATAAATACCGCTTTCTGGTGGGAATTATAATAACGGTTGCCTCACAGATTTTCACGGTATTTACACCACAGTTTGTAGGAGATGCCATCAATATTTTACAGGATTTCCTTCAAAATAAAATTTCAGCGGAAACCACCCGGCAAGGTTTATGGAACAATATGATGTTGATTATTGGAACAACATTAATTGCCGGTTTTCTGACTTTTTTGATGCGGCAGACCATTATTGTGATGTCGCGCCACATTGAATTTGATCTGAAAAATGAAATTTATGAACAGTACCAAAAATTAGGACTTGACTTTTACAAACGTCAGCGCACAGGCGATTTAATGAGCCGCATCTCGGAAGACGTCGCCAAAGTACGCCAATATGTGGGTCCGGCGGTAATGTATTCGATCAATACCCTTATCAGAATGACAGTTGTGATTATACAAATGTATATTATCTCTCCTAAATTGAGCTGGTATGCACTCATTCCTGTTCCACTTCTTGCATTTGTAATGCTGAAATTGAGCCGTCAGGTAAATCAGCGTAGTTTTGCTTATCAACAAAATTTATCGACATTATCTTCTTTTTCACAGGAGATTTTTTCGGGAATCCGTGTGATCAAAGCTTATGCCTTGGAAGACAGAGAGCGCAAATCTTACGATCAGGCTACTACCGAAAGTAAAAACAAATATATGCGCCTGGCATACAGCAACGCTTTGATTGGTCCTCTGATGATTTTATTGATTGGAATCAGTAATTTATTGATCGTATATATAGGTGCACGGATGTTTATCAACGGAGAAATTACCGAAATTGGAATTATTGCTCAGTTTATCCTTTATATCAATATGCTGACCTGGCCTATTGCATCGCTCGGCTGGGTTGCTACGATGATTCAGGAAGCTGAATCTTCTCAAAAACGGATCAATGAATTTTTAAACGAAGTGCCTTCGATTCAATCCAGCAATAGTGAAAAGCAAACTTTGGAAGGAACCATTGTGTTCGACAAGGTTCATTTTATTTATGAAGATACGAAAATTCACGCATTGAACAATATTTCTTTTACTATTAATAAAGGAGAAACCGTTGCATTTTTAGGAAAAACCGGTTCAGGAAAATCAACAGTTTTACAGTTGATTTCCCGTTTGTACGACGTATCTTCAGGTTCAATTCTTATAGACGGTATTAATATTAAGGACTGGAATGTTGAACATCTCCGCAATCAGATTGCTGTGGTGCCACAAGACGCTTTTCTGTTTTCAGACAGCATTAAAAACAACATTCGGTTTGGAAAAGAAGATGCAACGCAGGAAGAAATCGAAGATTATGCAAAAATTGCGGATGTTCACAAAAACATTATTCGGTTTGAAGAAGGTTACGACACCGTTTTGGGCGAACGGGGCATTACGCTTTCCGGCGGACAAAAACAGCGTGTTTCTATTGCCCGGGCATTGATAAAAGACGCTCCTGTGCTGCTTTTGGACGATTGTTTATCGGCTGTAGATACCGAAACCGAAGAGCATATCCTGAACAATCTGAAAGATATTGCACAAAAAAAGACCACTTTGATTGTTACTCATCGTGTTTCATCTGCTAAAAATGCTGATAAAATCATCATTTTAGACGATGGCAAAATAATCGAACAAGGCACTCATAATCAACTAATCAGCCTTAATGGCTACTATGCCAATCTGTATAAAAAACAACTGAACGAAAAAGATATTGATTAATTTTTTGTTTTTATTAGTTTTTTTCAGACTTTTGAACAGATGTAAAAAATTTAACAGTACGAAAGGACTATGAGAGATAATGACATGCTTGAAAAAGAAGAAATTTTTTCAAAAGTATTACGCGCAGGCAGAAGAACTTACTTTTTTGATGTAAGAGCAACAAAAGCAGACGACTATTACGTAACTATCACAGAGAGTAAAAAGTTTACGGAAGAGGACGGATCGTTTCATTTTAAAAAACACAAAATTTATCTTTACAAAGAAGATTTTGCTTCTTTTAAAGAGATTTTGAATGAAATGACAGAATACGTTTTAGAAAAAAAAGGAAAAGAAGTAATTTCCGAAAAACATCAAAAAGATTTTAAAAGAGAACTTTCCGAAACATCAAGTTTCACAAATGTTGAATTTGACGATTTTTAAAAGCTTTCAAACATACAATACCGGCTTTTAAGCCGGTATTTTTAATTTATACCTTCTGTCAAAATCTATGAAACACTTTTACACTGTTTTTTTATTCTTTATTACTCTTCAGGTTTTAGCTCAGGATACGAAATACGAAACTGAACGCATTATCTGGGAGGGTATTTCCTATCCTTACCGCTATCATCACTTAGAACAATATTTCAATTATTATCCTGAAAAACGACCTGTTGCCAGTGTAGATTCAACCATCATCAACCGGAATTATGTGGCTGTTTTTGAAGTTCAGGACAATAAGTTTTATCTCAATAACTTATTGGTTTCCGGAAACAGCTCTAAAGAAAAGAATCATTCTGTTTTAAAAGAATTACAAAATAAAAATGAACCAATGCTACTTCATTGGGTTTCTGGTTTGTTTGAATTTGGAATGGGCGAAGAGCAATTTCATCCAAATGATACCATTAATCCTTATTACAATGATTATATTGTTTTTGAAGTTGTAAAAGGAACGATTGGTCGTGTGGAAAATTTCACTTATAATCAACTAAAGCTTTTTAAAGATTATCAATACCGACGATTCAGACAAAACAATGATTATCAACGATTGTTTCGAAGGCTTATTCAAAATGGGATGAGCGAAATGGAAGCATCATCTCATATTTACCATTACATTCTTTTTTACAGTAAATCTAATTTTCTAAAAAAGTAATCAAATAGAAATTTGTACTTTTGAGTAAATTTTGAGCAATGAAAAAGACTTTAATTTTACTGAGCAGTATCCTTATTTTAGCTGCCTGCAACAAAAAAAGCAATAATCCCGGAGAAAAATCAATGGTAGAATCAGAAAGTAAAATCACTTTTGAGCGCTTTCAAAACGCAAGAGTGGTCTATGAAATATCTGATGTACCGTTTATTGTTTTTCCAAAAGATTCTTTATTGAAATTATACACCACACCCAACGAAAAAGCGGCTTCCATAGAACTACAACTTACCGGAAATGAAACGTTGTTTGGAGAAACAGAGGTAAGTAATTTCTATAAAATTATCTATCAGGTAGAACAAAACCCACAAAACTCCAGATATGCTTATGTTTTAAAAAGCGATGTAGACAGAGACAACGAATTACTATTAACCGAAAAAGATTCCTTAAACGAAATCAGATTTGCACGGATCAAGGGTGTTTACAACGAAAGTAAAACTTTTGATGTTATTGGCAGCATTGAACTCATCGATAAATCATCATACAATCAGACTTTTAAAAATCATCCTCAATATCTTTTGGTTTCTAACAATAGACCAGCCTCTGATGAAAATACATTTTCCATAAGGCTACGAAACGGAAGTTTGAAAAAAGTTTCCAAAGAAACAGAAGACGGAAGAACAACCATAGAATATACGGGGTATTCGAGAGATTTGGATCGGCATTTTTTTAGAGAATCTCATCTGGAAATACCTCGCCGTTACAGAGCTGTTTCAACCATTAACGAAACTATTGAAGATAAACTTTTTGCCGATGTTCCGGTGTATTTCAAAACTAATCACTTATTGGCATCTCTGACTGATAATGAAACAGGCTCTTTATTAATCATTGAAAAATACAATCCCCAGAATTATTCTTTTACAGAATTGTTGGCTGTAAACTTCCCCAATTTCAAAGTCAGTACGTCTAAAAATTTAATTTGGGAAGACCATCAAACACTTTTAGCGGAAATTCATCATCCCAATACCCGAACCACATCCAAAGATTACAAAAAACAATACGTGAGAATGCGTATTTCCAATCTATAAAAAAAACCGGGCAAAAGCTCGGTTTTTTATCTCATTATTATTGCCAGCCCGAATACAATACATAATTATTACTGATCCGTTCAATTTCTCCTGCAAAATCCGAAGCGTCCAGTTCTTTCACTCTTCGTGCAGGCACTCCGGCATAAATACCATTTGACAACAATTCCATATTTTGAGTCACCACAGCACCTGCTGCCACAATTACGTTGCTGTGAACAACACAATTATCCATAACAATCGCTCCCATTCCAATTAAAACATTGTCGTGAACCGTACATCCATGCACAATAGCGTTGTGTCCAATAGAAACATTGTTCCCGATTATTGTTGGGTGTTTCTGATAAGTACAGTGAATTACTGCCCCGTCCTGAACATTCACTTTATTTCCCATTTTTATAAAATGCACATCTCCCCGAATCACTGCATTATACCAAACACTACAGTTTTCTCCCATCTCAACATCGCCAATAACAGTAGCATTTTCAGCAATAAAACAGCTGCCGGGATATTGTGGTTTTTTACCATTTATAGATTTTATTAAAGCCATAATAGATTCCAATTGAAAAATCCCGATGTTGATCGGGATTTTTTATTAAAAGTTAATTGACGGGCAATCACATTTATAATTACTTTCCTTACACAAGAAATTAAACCCTAAGGTCAGTTGATGGAAACCTCCTTTAGCAAAGTTAATCTCTCCAAACTGATGAGAATAAGTATAACCTACCATCAAGTTTTTATATTTAATCCCTAAAATAGGCGACACCGAATGATAGTTTTGCTTTTTAATGTCATTACTGTCATTCATATATTCGGCTCCTTCAAACATAGTCCGATATGATAAACCTGCAAAGAATTGTCCGTTATCAAATTCTTTGTACATTTTTAAGTTGAGATCCAACATCTTCTCCTGTGTTTCTTCTATGTATTGAAACAAGAAAGACGGTTCCCATGAGAAGCCCTTATCTCTATAATTTCTGTACCCCCGGTCTTTTGAAAACACATAACCGGCAGATACAATATACCGGCGGATATTGTCTTTCTCCATATCCGAATAAATCTCCCGGTCTGTTGTTACCAAATTTTTAACCGTTGCGTGTGCATAAAAGTCAAGGAAGTGATAAGAAGCCCCTGCATCTACATTAAAATAATTATATTTTAATTCGCTCCCATTTACAATAGGATCAAAACCTGGTCCCCAATCGGACTGATCCAGCTGTGATTGAACCATTCCCGCATTGACACCAAACGAAAGCTTGTTCAAATCATAATCACTCCGAGAAAACGTGATATGATGTGCATAAGAAAGTTTCGCTCCCATCTGCTTATGATACCCGTTTCTGTCATTAAAAGCAATAATACCTATTCCGGAACGTTCCGAAAGGGAGGTATTAAAACTCACTGTTTGAAGAGCCGGGGCATCTTTCTGGTCAAACCATTGTTGACGAGCTGTCAAACGGACTTTAGCACAATTTGCAATACCCGCCATGGAAGGGTGAATTAAATAATAATTATCAGTAAGATAATCCTGATAAACTGCGATTCCTTCTTGCGCATTACTTATTTGTGATACAAATAATGAAGACACTAATAATAATAAAGGCTTCTTAAAAATATTCATATTCTATCTTTTTAATGAGAAATGTCCTGTTACTTCTTTTTGTAATCCTGTTTTCGGATCTATGTATTCTGCTTTGAACCAGTAATCTGTTGATGGTAGTGGGCGCCCACCAAGGGTTCCATCCCAACCTTCACCTGCAGGACTTAATTCTTTCAGCAGTTTTCCATATCTGTCAAATATATAAATTTTTGACATAGGTTGGTCTTTTAATGACCAAATATTCCAAGTATCGTTATAACCATCGCCGTTTGGAGTAAAGTACTTAGGATAATCCATAATCGTAATCACCTGAATAGCAATACACGGTTGACCCTGAATACGAACATAAACAGTATGTTCTCCTGGTAGCACATCTAAAAAGATGTTAGATTCTTGCCAAGAGCCATTATCCATCTTGTATTCAATAACACTGAAGTTAGGCCCTGCGTAAGCTATAACCTCCACAGCATTGGTATCGCCAAAACTATCGGTAATCTTCACTTCGTCTATAGTCAAACTCGGTGCTTCATCAACAAGCGCTCTGCGTGTAGTCGTACAGCCATTTGAACCGGTAACAACCACTTGATAAGAACCGCCGCGTTTGGCATATAAAACTTTCCCTTCATCTAAAATATCAGCAGCATCTTCGTCAATAGCCATACCATTGCGAGTCCAATGAAAAGTATATCCGTCTCCTTCAACTCCCGTATCAAGGTAATGACCACTTACAATTGACCATTGATCGCGGTATTCATAACAAACCACACCGTCTTTAAGCGGCAACACTTTCGGAGCGTCTTTTAATCGAATCACAAACTCTACAGAGCTGCTACATACAAAATTGGCATTGGTACTGCGAACCTCTGCACGAATTACTTCTCCGTGACGAACTTGACCAGAATCTGATGGGGTAATCAAACTGCCGTCTGTACGATAGTAATTAACCATCAAGTTCGTAGCTGGTTGATTACCGATAATCTCTACGTCTAATGATGACAAATCTACCAATGAAACACCATCGTTCTCATGATCAGTCTCACAGAACTCAGGATTACTAGGACGATTTGAATCAATCGATTGTTCGATTTGAATCAAAAACGAAGCAATTCTCCAACACCCGGTAGTCTTATCCTCCACACGAACCCAAATCAATTGACGTGTATCCACGATATTCGTGTAGATATAAGGTAATGGATTCACTCCATCGGCAGCATCTTCTTCATTACCAAAATACCTAACAATGAAATCCTCTGGATTTGCACCAGCCAAGGCCTGCTCATCTCTATCTCGTAAATTGAAAACCGTTGTTAAAGTAGGGTTTTCCATACAAGCTGCCAAAGTAGTCATCGGACCAATATTTGGAAGTGGACGAACAATCAAAGGCAGTTCAACTATAGAAAAACACGAAGTACTTGTATCTGTAAAACTATTTGAAACTCGTACAAAAACCGAACCAGTACCACTCAAATGAGCCTCAGGATTATTGATACGGCTCGCAGGATCGTTGGTCTCTGCACCAATCAGGTCTATGAAATAACTATAAGTGTAATCAGAAAAATTACTTAAATCGTCTTCTGCTAAAGTCAAATCAAAGAAAGCAAAACCAGGAGCACCGCCATCAATCTCACAGGACTCCAAAGGAGTAGGATTCAAATTAGGTTCTGGCAAAGGCAACACACGAACCGTCAAAGTAATCACACTGCGACAACCATATTGGTTCACCGCCGAAATATAAATCGTTTGTGGATTTACAGTATTAGTGAAATTATTAGGATCAGCAATAGCGTTGATACCATTATTTGCTTCTTGTTCTGACAAATGGTAAGTTACCACTGTTTGGAAAGGCTGACCTCCTAAAACATCACGCTCACGAATGCGCAAATCAAAATTGCGTTTCCCATCATTTGGAAGCTGTGTGTCGCACAAAATTATTGGTAAAGGCTGATGCAATAAATGTGGAGATCGAACCAAAATATCAAAACTCATAACCCGACTACAACTACCTGGAAGATCCGTATTCTCTATACGAACCCAAATCGTTTGAGGATTGGTCGTATTTTGAAACTGTGTCGGATTTCCAATCCAATTCGTATTGCTAGCTGCAGAGGTTTGACTCGTAAAATATCGAATCTGATAAGTACCCGTAACATTTTGTGCAGCTATCAAAGCAGCATCTTGCTGGGTCAAGTCAAACAAGGTAATAGCATCTTGTTTATTACCAAAATCATCACAAGTCTCTATAGTAGGCAAACTAGAAGGAAGACGCGGTGGAACAACCAACTGGAAGGCCAAAGGATAAACAGACCAACAACCCGTAGCTGGATTAACCACTCGAATCCAAACAACTGGATTGGTAGGCTGAAGGTTGTTGTAAGCAACTGGATTCGTAATCTGATTCAACGCATTTCTTGCATCAGACTCGGTCTCATAGAATTGGAAAGTAAAATTCTGACCCGTAGCATCAACCAAAGCTTTTCCGTATAAGAAAATATTGATCGTGCCGTAATTACCGTTAGCATTACAAATTACGTAAGGCTCCATTGGAAGAGTCAAAACAGGATTTGCAATAACTTCCAAGGTAAGCGTAGTAACAACAAAACAACCTGTGGATGAATTAAATACGCGAACATAAATCGTCTGAATGTTAGGTGAAACATTCTGATATTGAAGTGATAATGGCGAAACTCCCTCTTGAGCATCCAACTGACTGTAGTGGAAGCTAACATCCACACCTTGTTGATTGCCAACAATGCCAGGAATCAAACTGCCTAAATCAAAAGACTCAAAACCATTACCATTAGTATCACATAAACGATAAACTGGCAGAGGCGTGGTTACCAAAGGCAAATCAACCAAAACCAACTCTATCTCAGTGACAGCAAAACAGCCCGAATTGATATCTGTAACTCGAACATAAACAATATTTGAGGTACTGGTAGAGAAATTAGAGGGGTTTCCTATAGCACCAGTACCAGACATCGCTGCGTTGGCGCTGATATGATAAGTAATCGTATAATTAGTCGCTGTCAAACCAGTCAATAATTGAGACTCTTTACTCGTTAAATCAACAGTTTCAACATTATCGTTGTTGATATCACAAATAAACATAGATCCAATCGGTGTGATAGGAGGCGTTTTATTCACAACCAAAGTAATAGGAACCGTCGCATAGCAACTGGAATTGGCATAACCAACCCGTGCATAAATCGTTTGCTGATCCTTTACTTTATTGGTATAAGTACCTGTATTAAAAATAGCATTTACATTATTATCCGCATCCGCTTGAGTTTCGTGAAAGCTAACAACTCCGTGAGCAGGCAATGGATTACCAGCTATTGTGTTGCGGTAGGGATCTAAATTGAACTCCGTAAAACCGTCGTTATTCAAATCACATTCAGTAATAGGACCTACTGGATTGATCACAGGTGTATTCACTATTTGAAGTTGCAATGGCACCACCACAAAACACCCACCATCCATATTAACAACGCGAACATATAGCGTACCCGCAGCACCAGTATATTGAGATGGAAGTGCCAAGGACGGGTTCCCTTGAAGTGCTTCTTGTTGGGTAGTGTAAAACTCAAGAGAAGTACCCGCTGGAGTCACAGGAATAAATTTATAAGCTAAATTTAATTCAAATGCACCCAATCCACTACTACCTATTTCACATGCTGTTAAGGCAGGGTAATTTGTTTGAACCTGTGGTAATAAATAGCGGTACAAAAAGAAAGAGGTTACTCCAAAAACCTGAGGATTAGAAGTATTGGTCACTCGAACCCAAATACGCTCACCATGAAATCCATTGTAATTCGCCAAATTTGTTGTAGGAATCGCATTTTGAGCAGCATTCGCATCATTCTGAGTAGTATAATAATCCACAGAATATCCTGAAGCATTATTGTAAACCAAAGGTGTCTGAACTGTCAAATCAAAAGTCTGAACAGGGTCACCTTCACAAATGGACAAATTAGACAGACGATTCAACTCAATAACACAATTGATAAAAGACAAGTTAAACGAAGTGATGTAATCACAAGGATTATT
>DATGMY010000246.1:0-3082 GCA_035307005.1 Flavobacterium sp.
GATGCGGAAATACTTTCGCCTTTTCAGACCAAAATTGTTTTATCGCAGACGACTTCCCATTCAAGCGTGCCGTTTTTTAAAATGCCTGTGACTTTACAACTGACAGGAGCAAACGATCAATCTGAAATTGTGGTATTGGAACATACAGAAAATCATCAGGAATTTATCGTAGATACTCATATAGAAGATTTGGAGGGAATAATTGTCAATCCGTTTTTTGACATCATCAGCAAAGATCATACGGTAAATTTGCAAGAAGGAGCTGCACTTCAATCGGAAGAAATCGTGGTATTTCCCAATCCGGCAACAGCTTCGTTTCAGGTTGTTGTTCCAGAAGATATGATTGTTTCTTCGATGCGTTTGTATGATGTAAGAGGAAAGTTGATTGCCCGAAACATCAGCAATCCTTATGATGCCGGACGATTATCAAGCGGAATGTACATATTGCGGATTGAAACACCCGAAAAAATCTATCATAAAAAAGTGATAAAAAATTAAAATGGACTTAAAGTGTACGAATTAGTAAGCTTAAAACCTTACATTTGTGCTGCAAAAAATAGAAAGTATTGTAATTAATGGATGTATTAGTTAAATTATCGCAATTTTTATTGAGTTTGTCATTACTGATTGTGTTACACGAGCTGGGACACTTTATTCCGGCAAAAATCTTTAAAACCCGTGTAGAAAAATTTTACCTGTTCTTTGACGTCAAATTTTCATTGTTTAAAAAGAAAATCGGCGACACTGTTTACGGAATCGGTTGGCTGCCTTTGGGTGGTTATGTAAAAATTGCCGGAATGATCGATGAAAGTATGGACACCGACCAGATGAAACAGGAACCACAACCGTGGGAATTCCGTTCCAAACCGGCCTGGCAACGATTGATTATTATGCTGGGTGGTGTTACGGTAAACTTTTTACTGGCGTTTGTGATTTATATCGGAATGACGTGGTATTATGGCGACAGATATATAGCGAATGAAGATTTGAAAAGCGGAGTGTGGGTGCAATCGCCAGCTTTGGAAAATTCGGGAATGCAATCGGGAGATAAAATTATTTCGATAGATGGGAAAAAACTAACGCGCATCAATGAGGCTCCGGCACAATTAATTACAGCAAAAGAAATCGTTATAGAAAGAAACGGACAGGAACAAACTTTGAATTTGCCTGTTGATTTTGTCGATCAGTTGATGGCTACAAGAACCGGAGGTTTGGTAGCACCCCGGATTCCGTTGATTATTTCTGCTGTACCTGACGATTCGCACAATAAAGATGTTTTGAAACCCGGTGATTTTATTACGCAACTGAACGGAACCACCATAGAGTTTGCAGATCAGTTGAAACCCGAGCTTGACAACTTGAAAAATCAGACCATAACAGCTGTAGTAAGGCGTGATAATCAGGAGATGGAAGTTCCTGTAAAAATCAATGAAGAAGGAAAAATGGGAATGGCTTTTGCACTTGGGGTAAAAGAAACAGATGCTGAGCGTTTGGGATTATACAAAGTTTCTCATGAACATTATTCGTTGGCAGCTTCAATTCCCATCGGACTCCAAAAAGGGAAAGATCAATTAGTGGGGTATGGAAAACAACTAAAAATGATTGTAAATCCTGATACGGGAGCTTATAAAGGCGTAGGCGGATTTAAAGCAATATACGATGTGTTTCCAAGTTTTTGGAGCTGGGAAGTGTTTTGGAACATTACGGCATTCTTGTCCATTATGCTTGGAGTAATGAATTTATTACCGATTCCTGCGTTGGATGGCGGACACGTAATGTTTTTACTTTATGAAATGATTTCCGGTCGAAAACCCAGTGATAAGTTTATGGAATATGCCCAAACAGTTGGTTTTCTTATCCTTATCGGACTGTTACTATTTGCCAACGGAAACGACATTTTTAAAGCGATTATGGGCAAATAAAAATTTTTAGAAAAGTGTTTGCAGAAACGAAAAATCGTTCTATATTTGCATCGCAATAAAGGTAACACACCTTCCTCCTTAGCTCAGTTGGTTAGAGCATCTGACTGTTAATCAGAGGGTCCTTGGTTCGAGCCCAAGAGGGGGAGCAAAAGAGCAACAGAGATGTTGCTCTTTTTTTATTTGGATTAAAAATGTTTTGATATGATTATCCCAAAAACTAGAGAAGAAATAGAATTGATGCGTGAGGCAGCCTTATTGGTTTCTAAAACCTTAGGCATGTTGGCAAGCGAAATCAAAGAAGGCGTCACTACACTTCATTTAGATAACCTAGCTGAGCAATACATCAGAGATAACGGAGGTATTCCTGGATTTTTAGGATTGTATGATTGTCCTTCGACTTTATTGACAAGTGTAAACGAACAAATCGTTCACGGGCTCCCTACTAACCGACCTCTTCAAAACGGAGATGTCGTTTCGGTTGATTGTGGAGCTATTGTTCACGAGTTTTACGGAGATCACGCCTATACGTTTGAAGTAGGAGAAGTATCAGAAGATAAAAAACGCCTTCTAAAAACGACCAAAGAATCACTCTACGTAGGTATCGACCAATTCCGAGCAGGAAATAGGGTGGAAGACATAGGAAGCGCTATTCAAAAGTATTGTGAAGAAAGAGGATATAGTGTCGTTCGTGAATTAGTAGGACACGGATTAGGACGTAAGATGCACGAAGATCCAGAAGTTCCAAACTACGGAAAAAGAGGTAGAGGAAAACTTTTTGTCGAAGGTATGGTTATCGCTATCGAACCGATGATAAATATGGGAACGCGAAATATCAAACAGTTGAGCGACGGTTGGACCATCTCTACCAGAGACGGAAAACCTTCGGCTCACTTCGAACATGATGTAGCACTTATTGACGGAAAACCTGAAATTCTTTCGACTTTTTATTATATTTACAAAGCCTTGGGAATCGAAAGCACAGAAGAAGATACTTTTAGAAACACGGATTATCATAAATTAATAAAATAAAACACAGATTTGTACAAATGATATATGTAAACACGGATTTCATAGGTTTGCACAAATGAATTTAGTAAATACAGATTTCACAGATTTTTACAAATGAAAATAAGTGAATATATTTACATAAATTTTAAATG
>DATGMY010000247.1:0-7195 GCA_035307005.1 Flavobacterium sp.
TTATCTTCCCATATGTATTAGTAAAATAGAAATATCCGACGGTGCTACTCCACTGATTCTTGATGCCTGAGAAATTGTAACCGGACGAATCCTTTTTAATTTTTCACGTGCTTCAAACGACATTGATTTCACTTTATCATAATCAAAATTATCAGGAATGCGAACGTCTTCTAACCTATTCAATTTATCTGCATTGTTCTTTTCTTTTTCGATATAACCCGCATATTTAACTTGTATGAAAGCCTGATCAATAATTTCTTTATCCAAATCATTTGTCTGGATATATTCCTGAACTTTTTCAAAACGTAAAATATCTTCAAAATCTAATTGCGGACGCGAAAATACTTTAAACATTTTATCAGCCTGCTTCATCGCATCACTTCCTTTTTCTTCTAACACAGGATTTGCTTCCGACGGTTTTACCGATGTTTCTTTAAAAAACTGAACGAAATTTTCCGAAGCATCACGTTTGTATTCCATCCGTTTAAGACGGTCTTCTTTTGCTAAACCAATCTCAAAAGATTTTGGTGTCAATCTCAAATCGGCGTTATCCTGACGCAGCAATGTACGGTATTCCGCACGAGAAGTAAACATTCTGTAAGGTTCTTCTGTTCCTTTTGTAATTAAATCGTCAATTAAAACACCAATATACGCTTCGTTTCTTTTTAAAACAAACGGCTCTTTTCCCTGAATTTTTAAAGCGGCATTGATGCCCGCCATCAAACCTTGCGATGCTGCTTCTTCATAGCCAGTAGTTCCGTTGATTTGTCCTGCAAAAAACAATCCATCAACCAACTTAGTTTCTAAAGTATGTTTTAACTGCGTAGGTGGAAAATAATCGTATTCGATCGCATATCCGGGACGGAAAAACTTCACGTTTTCAAAACCAACAACCGATCGCAAAGCTTTAAACTGAACTTCTTCCGGAAGCGATGTAGAGAAACCGTTTACATAAACTTCAACAGTATTCCAACCTTCCGGCTCTACAAAAATCTGATGACGTTCTTTATCGGCAAAACGATTGATTTTATCTTCGATCGACGGACAATATCTTGGTCCGATGCTTTTAATCCTACCATTAAACATAGGCGAACGGTCAAAACCTTCACGCAGTAAATCGTGTACTTCGTTTGATGTATAAGTCATAAAACACGAGCGTTGATTTTCCAAAGGTTTCGTTATATCCAAATAAGAAAATTTCTGAGGATTTTCATCACCGGGCTGCTCTTCCATTTTGGAATAATTCAACGAACGACCATCTACCCGAGGTGGTGTTCCGGTTTTCATTCTTCCGGATTCAAAACCTAACCGAACCAAATCTTCTGTAATTCCAAAAGAGGCACTCTCTCCTGCTCTACCCCCACCAAATTGCTTTTCACCAATATGAATCAAACCGTTTAAGAAAGTTCCGTTTGTCAAAACAACGGTTTTAGCTTTTATTTCAATTCCTAAATTGGTACGCACACCGGTTACTTTATTATTTTCGATTAAAATACCCGAAACCATTTCCTGATAAAAATCAAGATTGGGCGTTCCTTCCAACATCAACCGCCAGGTTTCTGCAAAACGCATACGGTCGCTTTGACATCTCGGCGACCACATTGCCGGTCCTTTTGAAAGATTTAACATCCTGAATTGAATCGCTGAATGATCGGATACAATTCCGGAATATCCGCCCAACGCATCAATCTCGCGGACAATTTGTCCTTTGGCAATTCCGCCCATTGCAGGGTTGCAACTCATCTGGGCAATATTCTGCAGGCTCATTGTAATCAATAAAGTTTTCATTCCCATATTGGCAGCCGCAGCCGCAGCTTCAGATCCTGCATGTCCACCTCCTACTACTATTACATCGTATGTATTAAACATTGTTTAATTTATTAATGTTCCACGTGGAACGCTTTAGATTTAATTCTTGATATTATTGTTCCACGTGGAACATAATCATTTTTTCTTGTTCTTTCAAACGCATTATTTTTTCGTCTTCATCACTCTTATCTTTATAACCACAATAGTGTAAAACACCATGAGCCATTACTCGTAAAAGTTCGTTATGAAAAGATACCTCGTATTCTTGGGCATTGTCTTTAATCCGGTCTATTGAAATAAAAATATCACCGGAAATCAAATCTCCGATACAGTAATCAAAACTGATAATATCTGTCAAAGTATCGTGCTGTAAATACTGCATATTTATATTGTGCAGATAATCATCGTTACAAAAAATATAGTTGATTTCTCCTGCTTC
This sequence comes from Flavobacterium sp., assembly GCA_035307005.1. GTDB lineage: Bacteria > Bacteroidota > Bacteroidia > Flavobacteriales > Flavobacteriaceae > Flavobacterium. Next base: position 2,249 of record DATGMY010000247.1, read on the forward strand.
CTTTCCTTCAGATTCGATCACAGCATCAATCCAATCTTCGTATTGAGACTCATTCTCTAACTGAAAATTTGTCTCATAATTAAAATTAACCATTTTCTCCATTAAAAATACTTACAAAGGTACAACGAAACTGAAAAACAATGGTTTAAAATAAGTATAAAATATATATTAATTTGATAATCAATGTATTATATTATTAAAGTAAGTATTCTTACAAAAATGAAAACTGTTATCAACATACTATTATTAGATAAAAAATAATTTTAAAATTTAAAAAAAAGATTTCTTCTTTATAATGCTTGTTGATATATGCAATAAGTTTTTATAGAATTGTTTTGATATATGATTTATTAAAATTTATTAACAATTCGATAACATTGCAATTTTACTCATTCTTAAGAGATTAATAGAAAAATGTTGAGAATCTAAATAGGTTGTAAACACTGTTCTCTGAATAAGTATTTTGCCTTTTTTATGTTGATAAATTCATTTTTGATGTGGATTATTACACAGCATCTTCTGATAATTTTTCGACTTTCAAATGAATAAATTGTTACTTAATCTTTTCTGAAAGATAAACAAATTTATTTTTTGCTACTTATCCCCATTTATCAACAATGTTGTTGTAGAGTTTTACAGGGTTATTAACGAAGACTTTTGTGTAAGAGTATATTTCTATGAATTATTCATTCATCGGCTCAAATTTCGTTTATATTTGTTGTTATAAATAATAATATAAGATAAAAGTGATGAAAAAACTATTCGTAGTATTAACAATTATGATGTCTGGCTTTGTTCAGGCACAAAAAATGAAAGTTGTTTCAGGAAATTTCGACTTTTTAAAAGGACAAACCGAATTAAATTTGGTAATGGATTACTCATCTATGAAATTCTACAAAGAAAATATGGATGAGAATGCCTATATTAAGAAAAGAGAAAAAGATATTCTCGATTCGGATAAAGACCAGGCGGAAGTAGAAAACTGGAAAAAAGACTGGGAACATTCTAAAAATGTTAGGTTCGTAGAAAAGTTTTTAGCGTCTATGAATAAAAACAGCCGTATTAAAGCTTCAGAAAATAATACCGAAGCAAAATATACTTTGCGTGTAGAAACTGTTTGGATTTATCCTGGATGGTTTGGAGGCGTAATGGCACAAGCTTCCAAAGTAAGTACGGTACTTAAATTTGTAGAAACCGCTAATCCGGAGGTGGTATTATTGGAAATAACAAGTAAAGATGCTCCGGGGCATAATGCTATTGGTATTCCGAACAACAACGACCGGATTGCCGAAGGATATGCTAAAACCTCTAAATCATTGGCAAAAATGCTTTCTAAGAAAGTGAAAAAGTAGATGTAAAAATAAAAAGGAGTTCAATATCGAACTCCTTTTTTGTTTACAATTTATTTTCATTAATCAAATACGCCATATTTTGAATAATGTTATGATGTTTTGAAACAAAATTATTTTCTTTATTCCATACATAACCTGCCAAAACTGCACATATTTTTCGTTTTACTTCTGGATTTTCCGGTTGATGATAGAAAACAGTCTGTAAGTTTCCGGTGTACCATTCCCTCACATAAGTAGAAAAAACATCAATACCGTATTGCATATATTCTACAAATTCTTTTTCCCAATCCACTTTTTCTCCGTTTACTTGTCGCCAGGCAAGTTTTGCAGCCAATATTCCTGATTCCGTCGCAAAACAAACTCCGGAAGAAAACACCGGATCTAAAAATTCGGTACTGTTTCCGGTCAGGGCATATCCGTTGCCGTAAAACTGTGAAACGGAAACCGAATAATTTCTCAAATGAACCGGTTGAAATTCAAATGAAAGACCGTCAAACCGGTTGACGTAATGATCCGAAAGTTTAATGGCATTTTTAATCGCTTGTGTTGTATCACCGTTTTCTGCCAATTCATCGATATAAGTTGTCGGACCCACAATTCCAAAGCTTGTATAGCCGTTGGAAAAAGGAATCACCCAAACCCACGATTTCGTATCAAGAATATCAAAAGTAATCTGGGTAGCTTCCGTTCCTTTGGGTCGGTTAACGTCTTTTATATGTGTAAAAATAGCTGAATTTGGGTCTAATTTAGATGGAGCTTCCAATTGTAATTGTCTTGGTAAAACTCTTCCGTAACCGCTGCAATCGATCACAAATTTAGCGTGTATTTGAGATTCGTTGCCGTTTTTGTCTTTTACTGTTGTTACAGAATCTGTTCCGTTAAATGCCACGTGGACAACTTCTGTTTCAAAAGAAATGTCGACACCTTTTCTTTGCAGTTCATCGGTCATTGCTTTGTCAAAATCGGCACGGGGTATTTGCCAGGTCCAATCCCATCCTTCACCAAATTTATTAGAAAAATCAAAAATACAGTGTTCGTCTTTTCGTATAAAACGTGCACCTAATTTTTTTTCAAATCCACAAGCATCAAGAGCTTCAAACAACCCTGCTTCATAAAAATGATCCATTACTCTTGGAATCAGGCTCTCCCCTACCACAATTCGGGGAAATTTTTGTTTTTCTACAACTTTAATTTTTGCTCCCTGTTTTTGCAAATATCCTGCGGCAACACTTCCGCTTGGTCCGGCACCAATAATAAGGATATCAACATTTTCTACATTCATAGGAATATAATTATATTAATATATTATTTTTGTTTTTTAAAAAAAGATCGTTTTCAAATTTACAAGAATTCGGTTGTTTTACTCTAAAGAAACTAAAATATTTTAATGAAGATCATCAAAGATTATTTATCAATCAAAGATTTTTCCGCCATTGTTGTTGAAAATGAGAAAATGGACGTAGATACCTCGTTGATTGAAAGGGTAGATAAAAGCTTTCATTTTTTGGAAACTTTTTCTTCCAACAAGGTTATTTACGGAGTCAATACGGGCTTTGGTCCTATGGCACAATACCGCATCAGAGAAGAAGATCAAAAACAGCTGCAATACAATCTTATTCGCAGCCATTCATCGGGTGTTGGAAATCCCTTGTCGCCTTTGCACGTAAAAGCGGCTATTTTGGCACGGTTAAATACGTTGGCATTAGGAAAATCAGGTGTAAACAATTCTGTAATATTTTTGATGAAAGAACTCATAAACAGAGATATTACGCCATTGATTTTTGCCCACGGAGGTGTTGGAGCCAGTGGCGATTTGGTTCAGCTGGCACATTTGGCACTGATTCTTATTGGCGAAGGCGAAGTTTTTTACAAAGGCGAACGTAGAGCAACCAAAGAGGTTTTTGAAATAGAAAATTTACAGCCTGTTGATATTAAAATCAGAGAAGGAATTGCTTTGATGAACGGAACGTCGGTAATGACAGGAATTGGTATTGTCAATACACTCCAAGCCAAAAAGCTGATTGATTGGTCTGTGAAAGCATCAAGTCTGATTAATGAATTGGTACGTGCTTATGACGACCATTTGTCCGAAGAACTCAATCATTCAAAATTACATTTGGGTCAGCAACAAATCGCTCAAAAAATGCGTCATCATTTGCAAGACAGTAAATTGACACGGAATCGTCAGGAACATTTATACAGCGGAGCTAATACCGAAGAAATTTTTAAGGAAAAAGTTCAGGAATATTATTCCATTCGTTGTGTACCGCAGATTTTGGGACCTGTTTATGATACGGTAGCTCAGACGGCTGAAATTCTGGAAAAAGAGATCAATTCGGCAAACGATAACCCGATTATCGATGTAGAAAAGCAACAAGTATATCACGGAGGAAATTTCCACGGAGATTACATTTCCTTAGAAATGGATAAATTAAAGCTTGTGGTTACAAAATTGACAATGTTGGCAGAACGTCAGCTCAATTATCTGATGAATTCAAAAATCAATGAATTGTTGCCACCTTTTGTAAATTTGGGAAAATTAGGTTTCAATTTCGGAATGCAGGGCGTTCAGTTTACCGCAACATCCACCACAGCAGAAAATCAAGCGTTGTCTACTTCTATGTACATTCACAGTATTCCCAACAACAACGACAATCAGGACATTGTGAGTATGGGAACCAATGCGGCAGTATTGTGCAGTCAGGTCATCGAAAATTCGTTTGAAGTGCTGGCAATAGAAAGCATTGCTTTGATTCAGGCAGTTGATGCGTTGCAATGTTATGAAAAACTCAGCACCGCCTCCAAAAAATACTACGATGAATTACGAACAATCGTACCTGTTTTTACCCAAGATCAAACGATGTATCCGTTGGTAGAACAAGTCAAACAATATTTAAAAAATCAGTAAATGGCAAAAAAATGTGCATTGGTTACAGGCGGGTCGCGTGGAATTGGTAAAGCAGTTTGCTTAAAGCTGGCAAAAGATTTGCAGTATCATATTCTGGTCAATTATCAGTCCAACGAAAATGCTGCTTTGAATACACAAAAAGAAATTGTGGATTTGGGCGGAACGGCAGAAATCCTGCGTTTTGATGTTGCCAATAATGAAGAAGTACAAACTGTTTTGCAGGAATGGAAAGACAAAAATCCCGATGCGGTGGTAGAAGTGTTGGTAAACAATGCCGGAATCACGCGCGACGGTTTGTTTATGTGGATGCAGCCTAACGATTGGAAATCGGTTGTTGATACCAGCCTAAACGGATTTTACAACGTGACACAGTTTTTTATACAGGATATGCTGCGCAACAAATACGGACGCATCATCAATATGGTTTCGGTTTCAGGAGTGAAAGGCACGCCCGGTCAAACCAATTATTCGGCAGCAAAAGGTGCATTGGTAGCAGCAACAAAAGCATTAGCACAAGAAGTAGCCAAACGTAAAGTTACTGTAAATGCCGTAGCCCCCGGATTTATAAAAACCGATATGACGGCAGATTTAGACCAAAAAGAATTAGTAAAAATGATACCTTCCAACCGTTTTGGCGAAGCAGAAGAAGTAGCAGATTTAGTAAGCTTTCTGGCTTCCGGAAAATCA
>DATGMY010000248.1:0-4612 GCA_035307005.1 Flavobacterium sp.
TCAGGAGCAAGTTCTACAGGGGTTTCATTTTGACGGAATAAACGTGCTGATAATTGACCTTTAAGTGTAATTTGAGAACCACGAACTTCCAACCAACTTCCCTCACGAAGACCTAAAACGGGTTGGGTGTTGAATTGATGAAATTCATTAATCCGTGTTTCTCTGGTCTCACCCATATGTGTAGAGCCTTTTGCAGGATCTAAGTAATGAGGATTAATGTTAAATGAAACCATTCCTAATGTCTGGAAACTTGGTGGATATACAATTGGCATATCGTTCGTGGTTTCCATCGTTAATCCGGTAATATTACTTCCCGCTGAACACCCCAAATAAGGAATTCCCTTCAATAAAGCAGCTTTCAGGGCAAACATTCCTTCGGTTTTGTACAATTGTTTTACTAACAAAAACGTATTTCCACCACCTGTAAAAATTCCCTGGCTGTTTGAAATTGCTTCAGCGGGATTTTCAAAAGTGTGCAACCCCACTACTTTCTTCCCTATTTTAGCAAAGGCCTCAGCAACTTTAGCAGTGTAATCGTCGTGAGAAATTCCGCCAGGTCTTGCATAAGGAATAAAAATAATTGTCTCGGCTTTTTTAAAATGCTGTTCCAAAACAGGTAATAAATATTCTAAATATCCTGAACCATAAACGGTTGAAGTGCTTGCTATAATTAAGTTTTTCATTTTTTATTAAATTTCATTGGTCTCATTCGTTAGTTGAAACTATGCACTTTAAGTGCAAGACTTTCAGTTTCTAAAAATTTTTGCCACGGATTAAAGGATTTTTAGGATTATAAAAAATCTGTGTAAATCCTTTAATCCGTGTTTTTTTTTTCAATCAGACTTTCAGTCTGAAATCAAACCTATGGACTGAAAGTCCATAGTGGTTTAGTTATTGTCTCAAAAAGCCTATTCCTTATTCTAATTTTGAAACAGATTTTATTAATCTCAAAGATAGTAAATTTTAAAGTAAACGATTTGTGAGCTTATAAAGAACAATTCTATTTTTAACATTTGTTTGTTAATCTGATGACTATCATTTAACAATATAAAAAATACATTTACCAAAAATTCACCCATTGTTTATGAAATATATTTACCTTTTAATAATCCTTCTGCCATTTAAAAATTATGGACAAGATTCTGTAGCCTACACACTCAGAATTATGCTGAACGAAACCGCAGCTTTTCCACTCAAAGTTTTGAATGAAAATACGGAAGAACTTGTAGAAACAGACCAAGCAGGTTATTTTTCGATGAGATTAAGCGCAGGGGATCGTATTTTAATTTTAGAAAATGATTATTGTAGTTTGGATTACAAAATAAAATCCAATGATTTGACGCAATCAATCATAAGAATTTACCCCGAATCCAAAAGTACGGTATTAGAAGAAGTTGAGATTTCTCAGATTTCTGCAAAATCACTTGGAATTGATTCAAAAACGATCATGGCAAATACATATAACCCTAATCCAAATATGGATTTTAAAGCAATGTTTTTATGGTTGATTTCCAAAATGAAAAGAAAACAGAAACTGGAAATTGTACTTCGGAAACCCCATGAAAAAAATCCGTATGTTGCCAGTTTGCCTCGGTCAATTATCACAGACTATTTAAAAATACCTGATAATCAGGTTGAAGCGTTTTATTATTTTATGAACGATGATTATTTGATTGATACCTATATTCAACAACAAGATGAGGCTCAATGGAAAATGCACCTATTAGAAAAATCCATAGAATTTTTGAATCAATCGTCTTCTTCATCAGAACGTTAAAATCGTTTTAATTGTCATTAGACTTTTGAAAGAATCAATAGCTTTGTATTATGAAAAAAATTATTCATATTCTAATTATCTTTGTATTGTTTTTTACGGCAACGACTGTTTTTGCTCAGGAAAAAACGATTTTAGGAAAGGTTGTTTCCAAAACACGCAATTTACAAGATATTCATATAAAAAACATTAATACCAATAAATCGGTACGGACAGATAAAGGCGGTTATTTCTCAATAGAAGCCAGTCCGAATGATACGCTTATTTGTACTGCGGCTCATCTCATTGGTCGTGAAAAAGTATTGACGTATGCAGATATGAATAAATCTTTGGTTTTTGTTCCGATGGAATATTATGAGAATGTTATGGATGAGCTGGTCATCGACCGCAGAGTTACTACGGAAAGTCTGGGGCTGGGAGGTGCCAGAAAATATACGCCAGCAGAGCGGCGGTTACATACAGCAACATCATCGGGCGGCGGAATTATTCCTGTTGATGCCTTGGTAAATGCTATTTCGGGAAGGACTAAAATGCTAAAAAAGGCATTGGAGTTAGAACGTGAGAATATGCTTGTGCAAGAAATATTAAGTAGGTTTTCAGAAGATTATTACAGTAATCGTTTGAATATTCCGTTGCGATACCATCAGGCATTTGGTTATTTTATGGCACAGGATCCCCTTGTTTTAACGTCTTATAAAAATATCGAGGCTACGGAACTGAGTTTGTTGTATGCGGAAAAAGCGACGGAATTTTTAGAGATTCTAAACGTTTTAAAATAATACTTTTACGTATTTTTGTATTTAAAATTTATTTGAAATGCTTTTGACCTTATATACCATTCCTTTTTTTATTTTTGGCATTAGTGGCGGAGAATTATTAGTAATTATGCTTGTGATTCTGATGCTTTTCGGTTCTGATAAAGTTCCTGAAATGGCACGTGGTCTGGCACGAATTATTAATCAGGTCAAAAATGCTTCCAACGATATTAAAACTGAAATCACAAAAAGCGTTGATGAAAGCGGAGTCATAAAAGAGATAAAGGAAACGGTAAATGTAGAAGATCTTAAAAAACGAATTGGTTTAGACGATTTAAAAAAGACCGTTGACGATATCAATCCACTAAACGATGTGCAACAGGAAATCAATAAAGCCAAAGAAGATATTGAAACAATGACCGGACCTATTAAACGCCAAAGCTAATGCTGGAAAATTTTATTGAAAAGGATCAACAGTTACTGATTTATTTAAACAATCTGGGAACCGAATTTTTGGATCCCGTTTTTATGTACATTACGCATCAATTCAACTGGTGGCCGTTTTTTTTGATTCTGATCTTCTTACTGTTAAAAAAAATATCGTTGAAGCAATTCGGACTTTTGGTATTGGTGTTAACGGCTTTTTTCTTTTTTACAGATCAAATGACCAATGTTGTCAAATATGCTGTAGCCCGGTTGCGCCCTGTAAACGATCCGGATATTTTACCACAATTGAGGTATTTGAGAGGTGCAAACAGTCCAAGTTTCTTTTCAGGACACGCGTCTAACTCCAGTGGTTCTATATTAATTATCTTTTTGATTTTAAGGAAATATTATAAATATGCCTGGATTATTTTCTTTTTCCCATTGTTATTTGCTTATACACGTATTTACTTAGCATTACATTATCCGTTGGATATTTTGTGCGGATACATTTTTGGAATTTCTTCAGGGTTTCTGTTTTATTATATTTTCAGGTACTTCAACAATAAATTTCACCTTAGAGATAAGCAACAAAAAAACGCATTTGAATGAAATGCGCTTTTTCCTGATGTTATAAAACTCTGCTCACTGTTAACCCATCGCGAATAGGTAATAAAACCGTTTCTACACGGGGATCTTCTTTGGTAATCTTGTTATATTCCAATAGAGTCAGAGTCGATTTATCATTTTTTTTGACTTCTTCTAATATTTTTCCGCTCCACAAAACGTTGTCTGAAAGGATGATGCCACCTTTGTTCATCATGGGTACAATCAGCTTCCAGTAATTGATGTAATTTTCTTTATCGGCATCGATAAAAACCAAATCAAACTTTTTATTGAGTTTCGGGATGATTTCTAAAGCGTTTCCAACGTGTTGAACAATTTGATTTCTCTTGTCTGATTGTTCAAAATATTTATTCTGAATTTCTTCTAATTCTTCATTAATATCGATTGTATCAATAATTCCTTTTTCTTGCAACCCCTCTGCCATACATAAAGTAGCATAACCTGTATAAGTTCCTAATTCCAGAATGTTTTTTGGATTTAAGATCTTAGATAATATGCTCAACACACGTCCTTGAAAATGACCGCTCAACATTCGGGGTTGTAATACTTTCTGATGGGTTTCTTTATTGAGTTGTTGTAATAATTCCGGTTCGTTTTCCGAGTGGTGTGCGATATAATCTTCTAATTCTTGAGATATAAAATGCATAATATTGGAGATTAGATTTAAGAATTTGTGTTAACCTAAAACAAGTTAAACTTTATTGATTTAGGTTATTGTAAATTTATAAAAATAAAAGTGAAGAGCTGTCAAACAAATAGAAAATCTTTGATTATTGGGGGTACTCAGAAGTAGAAGATATTTTTGTGTAACTGATCGTTTAATAAAGATGCATACAAATTATTTTACTTATTAGTTGTTCACAAAAAAAAGCTAAACTGTGATGAAAAGTTATAGCTAATTTAATGCGCTTAATCGGACTTTTCGTATCCGTAAAAAGAAATAATCTTATCTTTGCAACAAATTTATAATTATGGAAAACGGAATTTACGCAAAATTCAGCACTCCGAAAGGAGCGATCTTAGTAAAACTGAC
>DATGMY010000249.1:0-19277 GCA_035307005.1 Flavobacterium sp.
GCCTCCAATTCTTTGTGCAATAAGGATTACACATCTTTTGGCAACAATATTTTGATCGGCGGGATTCCTGCAAAATTTATCAAAGACGGAATTACCCGGGACTGGGAATCAGAAAAAGAACAATTAGAAGATTATTTAACGATAAAATTATAATGCAAAGTAAAATACTTTCTTTACCTAAAATAGAAGACCCCAGAGGCAATCTTTCTGTGATTGAAGGAATCACTATTCCTTTTAAAATTAATAGAGTTTATTATCTGTACGATGTTCCCAGCGGAGCAGAACGGGGAGGGCACGCACACAAAAATCAGCAAGAGTTTATCGTGGCTGTGGCAGGTAGTTTTGAAGTGGTGCTCAACAACGGAACCGAAGAAAAAGTATTTCGGTTATTTAAACCCAACGAAGGTTTGTATGTTCCGGTAAATACCTGGCGTGAATTACGAAATTTCTCGGCAGGAGCAGTCTGTCTGGTGGTTTCCTCTCACGAATTTGACGAAGAGGACTATATTAGAGATTATACCGAATATAAACAGTATATAGTTAATTCGTAATCCGGATTTTATATTCAGTTTTAATTTTTAAGATGATTAATCGGAGTAATAAAGCATAATTCTTCAAGTCAATGTTGTGTTCTATCTCATGATGAATTCGTTTTAATAAGGCTTTATACTCTGATTTTTTATGGTTCATAAGAAATGCTTTTTTCAGCACTTTATATGTTGTTTTATTAATTTTTAAAGCATAATCATTTTTGTTTTTTTTGAAAAAACTGGATTGAGAATTCTCTACAATTCTTTTCTGAACCAAAGGTTGGTCTATAAAAACGAATTTACTGATACGGGAAAGGCGTAACCACAAATCCAAATCTTCGTAAAACAGCTCTTCATCATATCCATTGATCTTTTCAAAATAAGAACGTTTTATCATACTACTGACAGAGCACATACAGTTTCCGCCTTGAAGAATACTCTCATAAGTGGTGTTTTTGATAGCTGCTCCTATCACTTTTTTGTTTTCATCTGCGGTAAAAAAATAATGGAGAAATTGCCCTTCTTCATTGATAACTTCGGCATTTCCGAATACCAGGGATGCGTCTGGGTTCTTCAAAAATGTATCAATCTGAATTTCTACAGCATCTTTTAATAAAACATCATCAGTTGCAAAATCAATCAGATAGTTTCCTTTGGCTGTTTTAACCGCATGATTAAAAGCGGTGTTGTTACCAATATTTGTTTCATGTTTAATAAACTGAACAGCAATATTTTTGCCTTCAATCCATTTTTCAATGATTTCAACAGAATTATCCGTACTGTTGTCATCAACAATAATAATTTCAATATTTTTGTAACTTTGATTAAGCACCGAATTTAAACTCGCAAGTACATATTGTTCGTGATTATAACAAAGACAAATAATGCTTACCAAAGGTAGCTGATTCATAAAAGTTTAATTTTAACAAAAATAACAAACCTGCTTGAAACTTCAAAATAAATATAAAATTGCATTGGTTGCCTATCGGTTAAGCGGAGGTGGCGGTGATAAGGTCATGGCTAATTTGTCTCAGTTTTTTGATTCCTGTGGAATAGAAGTACACATTATTACAGTTATAGATGAGCAGGGGTATGATTATAAAGGAACCGTTTTTTCCACCCAAAAGCACAAAGTAAATGATGGGTTAGAGGGACGTTTTTCCCGATTAAAAGCTTTTTATCAATATTTTAGGGAACACAAATTTGATTATATTATTGATTTTAGGTTTCGTAATAAGAATATTCAGGAATTATTAATCAGCCGGTGGGTATATAATGCACCTTTTTTTTTGACTGTACACAGTTCTGCACTGGAACATTACATTCCGGTTAATAAAAATTGGGCGAATGCGATCTATAACAAAGCAAAAGCAGTTATTGTGATTACAGATTATATGCAGAAAAAAGTGAAACAGCAATATGGTTTTAAACATATAAAACTCATTTACAATCCCGTAGATTTTGATTTAGTACATCAAAAAATGCTTAAATCTATCGACCTGAAAGGTAATTTCATATTAGCGGTAGGGCAAATGGAAAACACTGTTAAGCAATTTGACCATTTGCTAAAGGCTTATGCTAATTCCACAATAAAAATCCCTTTGGTTATCTGTGGTGATGGAAAATTAATCCATCAATACAAAGAGCTGGCTAATCGTTTAAATATTTCGCAAAATGTTATTTTCACAGGCTTCCAGCCTAATCCATATGCTTATATGCATCGGGCTAAATTTACTGTTTTGTGCAGTGCATTTGAAGGACTTCCAAATGTACTCATTGAAAGTTTGGCATGCGGAACGCCTGTTGTCTCCTATAACTGTGTGTCGGGACCAAATGAAATTATTATCCACGAAAAAAATGGTTTATTAGTTGAAAATCAAAATATCAGTGAGCTGGCATTAGCGATGAATCGTATGTTGAGTGATGATGTTTTATATGAACACTGTAAAATAAATACTGTAACATCTGTACAAAAATTTGATTTAAAAGCTATCGGAAAGCAATGGCTGGAAATAATGCAACTTTCATGAAAACAATCCTGTATATAACGACCGAAATTACCAATTCGGGTGGTGTGAGCCGTACATTATCCAATAAAATCAATTATCTGGCTGAAGTGATGGGATATGACATACATATCCTATCTACAAATGACAATACGTTACACCCTTTTTTTGATTTTTCATCTAAAGTTACATTTCATTATTGCCCTGTTCGTGTAAATAGTATTTACTCTTTTTTCAAGTTTAAAAAGTACATTAAATCATCAGTTATCAAAATAAATCCCAGTGGGGTTGTAGTTGCAGATAATGGGATAAAAGGACTTTTTATAAAAAAGTGGATTCCGGAAGATATACCCTGTATTTATGAATTACATGCAGATGCAGATTATTTCATCAACCATGGTTATAAAGGAATAAAAAAACACACCAATCGTTTTCTGATAAACAGAAAATTGCCTCTTTTTGATAAAATAATTCTTTTAAAAGAGGATTATTTACCTGAATTTATTCCTAAAGAAAAACAAATGATTATCCCTAATCCTTTGTCTTTTCAGCCGAAAGAACATAGCAAACGTAATAACAACAGGGCGATAGCAGTCGGAAGAATTGTGTCTTTGAAAGGTTATGAGAGAATGCTCAAAGTTTGGAAAGAAGTTGTCCAAATATATAATGATTACATATTGGATATATACGGGGCTGCTACGGGAGAGGTAGATTTAGAGAAGTTAATAAAATCATACGGTTTAGAAAAAAATGTTTTTGTTCATAATCCTGTAAAGAATATCAAGGAAAAGTATTTAAAAGCAGATTTTTTATTGCATACTTCCTATTCCGAAGCCTTTCCTATGGTTTTTATCGAATCGATGAGTTGTGGTTTGCCCATAGTTTGTTTCCATCTCAAACATCAAAACCAATTGATTCACAACCAAAATGCCCTGATTGCTTCTGATGAAAAAGAGTTAACGGATTTTATTGTTTTATTTATCGAAAACACCGATTTACAGCAGAAATTAACCGAAGGAGCAATCACTAAAGCCAAAGAATACCGTATTGATAAAATCATGCAGCAGTGGAAAATGTTATTTGATAAGCTGTTAGAAAAATAACTAAATGTGATTTAAACGAGAAAAGTATAATAAGCGGTACAGATCAAGATATTTTATTGTATAACGGAATTATTACTGAAAAAGGTATCATTTAAAGTTTACTAAAATACCCCAAACGGTAAATATCATAAATAAGAAGCGAAGGTTTACTGCTTAACAGATTTTTTTTGAAACTATTCTTGCGTAGTTTATAAATTAAATCAATTAACACAATTAATTTTGTCTGTTTCAGCAACTTGTAAACAGCACTTAACCTTGCGTAATCATCGGGTAAATAATTGTTTGCAAGTAAAAATTTTAACCCTTTTAAAGAGTCGTTTGTTTTTTGCAAAAAAAACTCACTGTTTTCAATGCCGTTATGAACCACTTGATTATTGATGTGCTGAACGCTTGTATTACTTTTCATTAAATCATACGAAAACAACAAGTCCTCGTATCTTAAGTTTGGAATAGCTTCGTTAAATTTAACTTTAGCAAAAACGTCTTTTTTTATTAAAAAGTTGAGCGTTAAAAACGAAATATATGCATTTTCTGATCGTTTTTCTGCCGGTAAAGCTTCGCGTTTATTTCCATAAATCCATCGTAATAATTGATTATTATCCGGTTTGTTTTCTTGATAGACAATACCGCCGTAAACCACATTATATTGCGGATTATTCTCTATAAAGTTTAAGTAGTTTTTAATAAACCGATTGCTTATTAATCGAACATCAGCATCTAAAAACAATAAATTCTCAAAAGATGCTTTTGTGGAAAGCAGATTTCTAATAGCACTTCTTCCAATGTTTTGATTTAAAACAGTATAAAAGCAATTATTTAAAGTGTTGATCTGATTGTTTTCTTCGTAAAAATTTTGCGAACTATCATCTAAAACAATGATTTCAAACATTATATTTTCTTTGACGCATTGCCGAAATACTTCCTGAACAAGAGGAAAAACATTGTAATTGTATGTAGGAATCAGAATAGAAAGCATTAAACCGATTTTTGAACTACTTCAAAAACTTTTCCGTCATCACATTTTATGGTTTTTGAAGGATATTTAAGCAACAGCGCATAGTCGTGGGTTGCCATTAAAATAGTTCTGCCGTTTTCATTAATTTTTTTCAATACTTCCATCACTTCCACACTGGTTTGCGGGTCAAGATTACCTGTTGGTTCATCAGCAAGAATTAACTCAGGGTCGTTGAGCAAAGCTCTGGCAATGGCAACACGCTGCTGTTCGCCTCCCGAAATCTGATGTGGCATTTTACCAATGTATTGCAGCATTCCCACTCGGTCCAAAACGTCTTCAATACGTGCGGTCATGTCTTTTTCGTTGGTCCAGCCCGTAGCTTTTAAGACAAAACGCAGGTTTTCAAAAATATTGCGGTCGGGGAGGAGTTTAAAATCCTGAAAAACCACGCCCAATTTTCTTCTCAGATAAGGAATGTCCCGCTCTTTTAAAGTACGCAAATCGTAATCTACAATCGTTCCTTCACCTTGGGTTAGATCTAAGTCGGCATAAAGTGTTTTCATTAAACTACTTTTTCCCGACCCGGTTTTTCCGATCAGGTAAATGAATTCTCCTTTTTCAACAGAAATGTTTACATCGGTCAATACCGGATTGTTTTCTTGAAATATTGTAACGTTTTCCAACTTTAATACAGATGTGGACATATTCAATTTTTTTGTAAAAATATCAAAACTTAATGAGTTAATGAAAATATTGTCTTACAAAAAAATCAAACAGGAAAAATAAAAACAGGCATCTGAAATATTTTAAACAATTTCTAACATCAAAAAAATGTACCTTTGCAAAATGCAAACGACGAAAAAAGATATCCGAAGTTTAACCAAAGAACAAATCCGAGAATTCTTTCTGTCACAAGGCGATAAAGCCTTTCGTGGCAATCAGGTGTATGAATGGTTGTGGAGCAAAGGTGCGCATCATTTTGACGATATGACCAATTTGTCCAAAGAAACACGAGTGATGCTTGAACAGCATTTTGTGATCAATCACATTCAGGTAGATACGATGCAGCACAGCGAAGACGGAACCATTAAAAATGCCGTTCGCCTGCACGATGGTTTAATTGTAGAATCGGTTTTAATTCCTACAGAAACCCGAACAACCGCTTGTGTTTCTTCCCAGGTGGGGTGTAGTTTGGATTGTAATTTTTGTGCTACAGCCCGGTTAAAACGAATGCGCAATTTAGCACCCGATGAAATTTATGATCAGGTGGTTGCGATTGATCAGGAAAGTCGTTTGTATCACAACCGTCCGTTGTCCAATATTGTATTTATGGGAATGGGCGAACCGCTGATGAACTATCCCAACGTAATGAAAGCCATCGAAAAGATTACTTCCGATGAAGGCTTGGGAATGTCGCCCAAACGCATTACGGTTTCCACATCAGGAGTTTCGAAAATGATCAAAAAAATGGCAGATGATGAGGTCAGGTTTAAATTGGCAGTGTCTTTACATTCGGCAATCGAAGAAACGCGGAATAAGATTATGCCGTTTACCAAAAGTTTTCCTTTGCCCGAATTACGAGAAGCATTGGAATATTGGTACCGCAAAACCAAAAGCAAAGTTACTTACGAATATGTAGTTTGGAAAGGAATTAATGACGATAAAAAAGCCATTGACGCTTTGGTAAAGTTCTGCAAATATGTGCCGTGTAAAGTAAATTTAATAGAATACAACCCGATTGACGACGGTGAATTTCAACAAGCCGATCCCGAAGCGATTGATGCGTATATCAAAGCATTGGAAAACGCCGGTATTGTGGCAAAAGTACGTCGTTCGCGCGGAAAAGACATTGATGCGGCTTGCGGACAACTGGCGAATAAATCATAATAAACTCCTGCAAGGTTTTTGTCACTTTGTGGGGCTTTTTTATATTTTTCAAGGAGCTATTCCGGCTTTCCGCTGTATCTTTTCCTTTTTTCAAAAGCAAAAGGATGCCGCTGCAATCCGGGCTATGAAAACCGTTTGATTTATATAACTTCGAACAAGTTTTACAAAACAAAAAAGTGAAGCACAATGCTTCACTTTTTTTATATCTTAAACGAACCGTTGGTTCTGATTTCAGGAGCTTTTGGTTCCTGTTCCTGCTGTTTTGGCAAATCACCTTTCATCAGGAAGGAGATCACATCTTTATTGATGTTTTGCATCGTCTTTTTAAACAATTCAAATGCTTCAAACTTGTAAATCAACAACGGGTCTTTTTGTTCGTGAACGGCTAATTGAACCGATTGTTTCAATTCGTCCATTTTGCGTAAATGCTTTTTCCAGGCTTCATCAACAATAGATAAAACGATGTTTTTCTCGAAATCGACCACCAGTGTTTTGCCTTCGCTTTGGTATGCTTTTTCCAGATTTGTTACTACATTGATGGTTTTGATACCATCGGTAAAAGGAACAACCATACGTTCGTAACCACCGTTTTCATGAACGTTTTTAATTACTTTAAAAGCTTCAACGGCACTTTCTTCACATTTAACCAGGTATTTTTTATAAACAACTTCGTAGAGCCTGTCAGTCAATTCGTTTTCATGAACTTTACCAAATTCATCAGCTGTAAAAGGCGATTCGATTCCGAAAATCTTGATCAAATCAAACTCAAAATTTTTAAAGTCATTTCCAACTTTATTACCTTCTACTAAAAAGTCACACAAATCAAACATCATATTAGCGATGTCCACTTTCAGACGATCTCCATGTAAGGCATGACGACGACGTTTGTAAACAACCTCTCGCTGCGCGTTCATAACATCATCGTATTCCAACAAACGTTTACGAACACCAAAGTTGTTTTCTTCTACACGTTTTTGAGCACGTTCAATGGATTTGGTCATCCAGCTGTGTTGGATTACTTCACCTTCTTTCAAGCCCATTCCGTCCATAATCTTTGCTACACGTTCTGAACCGAATATACGCATAAGGTTGTCTTCTAATGAAACATAAAATTGTGATGAACCAACATCTCCCTGACGACCTGCACGACCACGCAACTGGCGATCTACACGACGGGAATCATGACGTTCGGTACCGATGATTGCCAAACCACCTGCTGCTTTTACTTCCGGCGACAGTTTAATATCCGTACCACGACCTGCCATATTGGTTGCAATGGTTACGATACCTGAATGTCCGGCTTCTTCAACAATTTCAGCTTCTTTTTTATGCAACTTAGCATTCAAAACATTATGTCTGATACCGCGCATTTTCAACATCCGGCTCAAAAGTTCCGAATTTTCTACCGAAGTAGTACCAATCAGCACCGGACGCCCGGCTTCTGACAATTGTACCACATCTTCAATCACCGCATTAAATTTCTCACGGATCGAACGGTAAATTTTGTCTTGCTCATCCTGACGTGCAATGGGGCGGTTGGTTGGAATTTCTACCACGTCTAATTTATAAATTTCCCAAAATTCGCCTGCTTCCGTAACAGCTGTACCGGTCATACCTGCCAGTTTGTTGTACATACGGAAATAATTCTGTAGTGTAATCGTTGCAAAAGTTTGTGTAGCAGCTTCTATTTTTACATTTTCTTTGGCTTCAATTGCCTGATGCAGTCCATCAGAATAACGGCGACCGTCCATAATACGTCCGGTTTGTTCGTCAACAATCATTACTTTATTGTCCACAATTACGTATTCTGCGTCTTTTTCAAAGAGGGTATAAGCTTTTAATAACTGGGTTAGTGTGTGAATACGTTCCGATTTAACACCGAAATCCTGAAACAACAATTCTTTTTGCCCCGATATTTCTTCGGGTGAAATTTTCATCTTTTCGATTCGGGCAATTTCTGTTCCGATATCAGGAAGGATGAAGAAATTCTCATCCATTCCTTGAGACAAAGCTTTGATACCGTTGTCGGTCAGCTCTACCTGATTGTTTTTTTCGTTGATAACAAACAATAAACCTTCGTCCACCTTTTTCATTTCACGGTTGTTGTCCTGCATAAAATGATTTTCGGTTTTCTGAAGGATCTGTTTTACGCCTTCTTCGGATAAGAATTTAATCAGTGCTTTGTTTTTAGGCAATGCGCGATAAGCTCTCAACAAGCTGAATCCGCCTTGTTTGGTATCTCCAGCTTTGATCAGGCGTTTGGCTTCTGTTAAAAATCCGTTTGCCAATTGACGTTGTTGTGCTACCAAAGAATCTACTTTTGGTTTTAGTTCCAAAAATTCGTGGCGGTCACCCATTGGAACAGGACCTGAGATAATCAAAGGAGTACGGGCATCGTCCACCAATACCGAATCGACCTCATCGACAATGGCAAAGTTGTGTTTACGCTGTACGAGCTCTTCCGGTGAATGTGCCATATTGTCACGCAAATAATCAAAACCAAATTCGTTATTGGTTCCGTAAGTTACATCTGCCTGATAAGCTTTGCGACGCCCTTCTGAGTTGGGCTGATGGTTATCGATACAGTCAACGGTTAATCCGTGGAACTCAAACAATGGTGCATTCCACTGGCAGTCACGTTTTGCCAGATAGTCGTTTACTGTAACCACATGAACACCATTTCCTGTCAAAGCGTTAAGGTAAATAGGCAGGGTGGATACCAAAGTTTTACCTTCTCCGGTCTGCATTTCAGCAATTTTCCCCTGATGAATTACTGTTCCCCCAATCATTTGAACATCGTAGTGAACCATATTCCAGGAAAGCATTTTTCCGGCAACCTCCCAGGAATTGGACCAGATAGCCTGATCGCCTTCTACACGTACATACCCTTTAGTTTCCGTAAAAAGTTTGTCTTGCTCACTCGCTGTTACTACCAGTTCGTTATTGTTGGTCAAGCGGCGTGCCGTTTCTTTTACCACAGCAAAAGCTTCGGGTAAAATGTCCATCAATGCTTTTTCCGACAGGGTATAAGCTTCTTTTTCCAACGTATCAATTGACGCGTAAATGGTTTCGCGTGAGTCGATGTCGGTTGTTTTTTCTAATTCTTCGCGATACGATGCAATTTTAGCATCCTGATCAGCGCGGGATTGTTTTATTTTTTCTTTAAAAGAAATAGTTTTAGCTCTGAGTTCATCATTGGATAAACTTTCGAACGAACCATAATACTGGTTGATTTTATCTACGATAGGTCGTATGCTTTTGACATCCTTTTGGGATTTATCGCCGACAAACGCCTTTAAGATATTATTTATGATATTCATAAATAAATTGTTTTTAAAAAATTAATACTCGTGTATGTTGACAAAAAAAGTCTCTTTATACGAGACTTTTTAAGTATATTGTTTGCTAATATTCATCCTCATTCCAAAGATAATCTTCGTCTGAAGGATAATCCGGCCAAATTTCTTCCATAGATTCGTAAATTTCACCTTCATCCTCAATCGACTGAAGATTCTCTACCACTTCTAAAGGTGCACCAGTTCTGATGGCATAATCTATAAGCTCGTCTTTTGTAGCAGGCCACGGGGCATCACTTAAATACGATGCTAACTCTAATGTCCAATACATCTTTAATTTTTTTTAGTAATTATGTGCAAAAATAATTTTTATACTGAAAAAACCAATGTTTTTTTCATTAAATATTTTATAAAAAAAGAACGTTACGTTTTCCGGGTACTTTTAATATTTTTCCGGTATCCATTTTACTTCTTCAGCGTTGAGGTCAAAGGTCAACTTTCGTGCCAATACAAACAAATAGTCAGAAAGTCGGTTTAAATATTTTAAAACCATTTCATCTGTCGGTTCCATGTCGTTTAAATGGGTTGCTAAACGCTCTGCACGACGACAAACGCAACGCGAAATATGACAATATGACACGGTAGTGTGTCCGCCCGGCAAGACAAAGTGAGTCATTTGCGGAAGCTCTGTTTCCATTTGATCAATGGCAGTTTCAAGAAAAACAACATCCTTTTCACTGATCAAAGGAATGTTGAGACGTTCTTTTCCGCTTTTCAGAACGGCTTTTTCCGGATCGGTTGCCAAAATGGCACCTACGGTGAAAAGTTTGTCCTGTATATGGATCAATTGTTCTTTATAAATAGTATTTATTTCCTGACTTCGTATTAGTCCGATGTAGGAATTCAATTCGTCAACGGTACCGTAACTCTCAATTCTGATATGATATTTGGGTACACGGGTTCCTCCAAAAAGAGCTGTGGTTCCTTTGTCGCCTGTTTTTGTGTAAACTTTCATAATTAAATTGTTTTGCGTAAAGATACATCAAAAAAATTAGTTGCAGGATTTAGATAGAATAACTACCTTGTCAGTCATTTTAAAATATTATTTAATTGAATTTTATGAATCTGAATACTGTTAAAATTAAACCTGAATTATTAAATATAGCTTTGCTTATTTTACGGCTTGTGATGGGCACCATGATGATTGCAAATCACGGTTGGACAAAAGTTGTAAAGTATGAAGTTTTGAAAACAGAGTTTTTCAGTTTTTTAGGCTTAGGGTCTCAATTTTCATTGATATTGGCTATTCTTGCCGAAATATTGTGTTCTATTCTTGTTATTTTCGGATTGTTTACACGTGCAGCATTGGTTCCGTTGATTATTACAATGCTGGTAGCAGTCTCGATTAACAATTGGGAATTGTTTGGTAAAGCGGAAATGGGCTTTTTATATCTGACCGGCTTTCTGTTTTTGCTTTTAGTTGGTCCCGGAGAGAAAAGTATTGATTATAAAATGAGCAGAAAATCCTATTTTTAATAACGCAGATAAAAGGTTTGTGGTCTTTGCTCATGCCGGACTGAAAGGACAATGGTATGATAAAAATCCAGAATCAGTGTGAAACCAGAAGCATTGTCTTGTGATTTTTTTCGCAATTGCCTGGAAGGATTCTGCAAAATCAGGAAACTGTCGTTGTGCATCTGTTCTTTGTGCATCGAAATGGTTTCAGGATTCCTTGTAATAATTAAATCAAACGGTGGTTGGTCATTAGTAATAGAAATTTGTGGAAAATGACTTTGGATTTTTTGTTGTAAAACTTCGTCTCTTACATCTATTTTTTTGAAACCTAAATAGGCAATAGTCGAAAGGATCAATCGTTCAGAGGGATCATTTTCAGTACGATATGTTTTTTTTTGAGCGTATAAACCTTTGGTAAGATAATTGAAAACAAAAGGCGAATGAACGCCGTGCTGATTAGTGGATTTAAGTAAAAATTGTAAATATGAAATCACAGAATGTCTTATTTAAACAACTTCAAATTTAGAGGAAGTTCTGGAAAAACACAAGATTATTTTACAAAGCTTCACAAAAGGTTAAAAACAAAATAGTTATAGAAAACAGTATGGGTTTTTTTATAAAAACGCTCAAAATGTTTGGTTTGTTTAAATAAAACACACTATATTTGCACCGTTAAAAACAATACGGCGATGTGGCGCAACTGAATAGCGCATCTGATTACGGCTCAGAAGGTTGCAGGTTTGAATCCTGCCATCGTCACTAAATCTAAAATAAAATAAATTACGGCGATGTGGCGCAACTGAATAGCGCATCTGATTACGGCTCAGAAGGTTGCAGGTTTGAATCCTGCCATCGTCACAAGTTTCAAGAAAACCCGCAGCAAGCGGGTTTTTGTCTTTGTAATATTTTTCTCAAATTATTAAAAGAAAAATGGATTACCTAATTGATATACAGAAATTTAAAAGCGATCAGATTCTTTCGATTTCAGGTTCTAAATCTGAAACGAACCGTTTGCTGGTGCTTCAAAAACTGTATCCCGAACTACAGATTGAAAATGTTTCCGACTCGGATGACAGTCTGGTTATGAAACAATGTTTTGAAAGTGATGCTGTGGTAAAAGATGTGCACCACGCCGGAACGGCTATGCGTTTTCTGCTCTCTTATTTTGCTTTAAAAGCTGATAATGAAGTTATTTTGACCGGTTCTGACCGGATGAAACAACGTCCTGTAAAAGTTTTGGTAGATGCTTTACGTCAATTAGGAGCTGAAATTTCTTATATGGAAAAAGAAGGCTTTCCGCCTTTAAAAATAAAAGGAAGAAGTTTACAAAAGAACTTTGTGGAAATTGAAGCAGATGTGAGTAGTCAGTATATTTCAGCTCTTATGTTGATTGCGCCGTCTTTGCCTAACGGTCTGAATATCCGTTTAAAAAATGCTGTTACTTCTGTTCCGTATATCAAAATGACGCTCCACATACTGCAATCTTTGGGAATTCAGGCTTTTTTAGAAGAGGAAAATATCCGTATTCAACCTGCTGAAGAACTTAAAAATAAGCACTTTACAGTTGAATCAGACTGGTCTTCGGCTTCTTATTATTACAGTATCATCGCTTTGGCTCCTGAGGGCTCGCGCATTTCTCTGCAAAATTTTAAAAAATACAGTTTGCAGGGTGATGCCGTTCTTACCGAAATTTATAAAGATTTTGGAGTGCGTTCCTCTTTTCAAAATACGACTCTTAGTATAGAAAAGGTTGCAAACTGTAAGCAAACTACGGTTAGTTATCAATTAAACAATACCCCCGATATTGCACAAACAATTATAGTTACTTGTCTGGGTTTGGGAATTGAATGTAAATTATCCGGGCTTCATACCTTGAAAATTAAGGAAACCGACCGCTTACAGGCACTTAAAAACGAACTGGAAAAATTTGGAGTTGTAGTAATGATTACTGACGATTCCATTGAATTAAAAAGTAAAATGCATTTTACTAAAAAACCAATAGAAATAAGCACTTATCAAGACCACCGTATGGCAATGGCATTTGCTCCGTTGGTTTTAAAACAACCTTTAATCATCAAAAATGCGGAAGTTGTTTCAAAGTCGTATCCTGCTTTCTGGAATGATTTAGAGCTTTTGGGAATTAATATTCATAAGGTTTAAGTTGTTTATAATCAGTTTGTTTACCTTGTTTTTTTAAAATAACTACTGATTTACTTGACAAAGCCTGTTTTCAAGTCGTATCTTTGCACACTTGTTTTAAGAAACAGAAAATCAATTATCAACCGATTTTTTATAATAGTATGAAGTTATCTAATTTTAACTTTACCTTGGCTCCCGAATTATTGGCAGAATTTCCTTCAGAAAACCGAGATGAAGCTCGTTTAATGGTTGTACACCGCAAAACTGGTGAGATCGAACACAAATTATTCAAAGATGTCATCGATTACTTTGAAGAAGGTGACGTGATGGTTTTGAACAACACCAGAGTATTTCCTGCACGTTTGTTTGGAAACAAAGAAAAAACGGGGGCACGTATTGAAGTTTTCTTGTTGAGAGAGCTAAGTGCGGAACAACGTTTGTGGGATGTTTTGGTAGATCCGGCACGTAAAATACGTATTGGAAATAAACTGTATTTCGGAGAAGATGATTCGTTGGTGGCAGAAGTTATCGACAATACTACTTCACGCGGACGCACCCTGCGTTTTCTTTACGATGGTTCTTACGAAGACTTTCGCGCAAAGTTACATGAACTGGGAGAAACACCGATACCGAAATACATCAGCAGAGACGTAGTTCCCGAGGATGAAGAGCGGTATCAGACCATATATGCTACGGAAGAAGGAGCGGTTGCAGCCCCAACTGCCGGATTGCACTTTTCTAAACATCTGTTGAAAAGGTTAGAAATTAAAGGTATTGATTTTGCGAAAATTACGTTACATATAGGTTTGGGAACATTCAATCCGGTGGAAGTAGAGGATTTATCCAAACATAAAATGGATTCCGAAGAATTGTTTATTACTCAGGAAGCTTGCGACATTGTAAACAAAGCCAAAGAAAATAAAAAGAAAATATGTGCTGTAGGAACTACTTCTATGCGTGCGCTGGAAAGTTCCGTTTCGTCCAATAGAACTTTGAATACGTTTGAAGGCTGGACTAATAAATTTATCTTTCCACCTTATGATTTCAGTATTGCAGATTGTATGATTACCAATTTTCACATGCCAAAATCAACATTGATGATGATGGTCTCTGCATTTACCGGTCACGATTTGATGCTGAAAGCTTACGACGAGGCTGTAAAAGAGAAATACAAATTTTACTCGTATGGAGATGCGATGTTGATTTTGTAAATTAGCATAATATAAAACTTAAAAAGCTCATCTTTCAACAGATGAGCTTTTTGATTTAATCTATTTTATAAACCAGTCTTATGGTAATTGTTGCGGTTTTGTTTTTGGAAGTGGTGTTAAACGATCCGCCCCAAGAGTATTCTTCCGATGAATTTTGAGCAATGATCTGGAAAACACCCAAATCAGATTTTTTCAACGAACCCAATGAGGCTCCAGCGTTTTCGGCAATTTGATCGGCCCTCATTTTAGCATCTTTTGTAGCTTCGGCAATCATTTCCAGTTTTAATTCTGCCAGTTTGGTGTAGTAATATTCGGGAGCGTTTGAGTACAATTCCACACCTTTATTAATCAGTTCAGAAACTTGTCTGGAAACATTTTCTACTTTCTCTACCTCTTTACTTTCAATTTGCACATTTTGTGTCAGGGAATATCCGTTGAACTGCTGCGAACGCAAATTGCTGTTGTTGTCATAGCTGTAAGTATATTCTTTGTTGATGTTTACAGAGGAAAAAATGATTTCATTTTCTTTCAGACCTTTGCCCAACAAATAATCTTTAATAGCATTGCGGTCGTTTTCCAATTCTGCGTAAGCCTGTTTCAATTCAAAACTTTTTTTAGAAAACGAACTGTTCCACACAATCAGGTCGGCGACAAAATCTTTACTGCCCAAGCCGGTTACGCTGATGGTTTCGTCTGCCTGATTCCTGTTTTTAAAAGCTTGCGTCAAAACCACAGTGGAAATAATTAAACCCAACGCAATTATGGTGGCTGTGATGTAATTTTTCATAGATTTTTATTCTAAAGGTATGAAAAACTATAAAACAAAGAACAATTTTTATCAGTGTAATTTTTCAATGATGTGATCCATCGCTTTGATAATGTCGTGCTGATTTTGAACGTTGGTGTCGATAAAAGTACTGTTATTGCCGTAAGGAGTGTAAATTTCGGGCGAAGTCACCGAAAACAAACCGATGGTCGGAGTCAGTGAAGCACTGCTCAGGTGCATCATTCCGGAATCTGAAGCTACAATCAGTTCACAATTTGCCATTAATGAGGCTATTTCCCGAATGTCTTTGCTGTAATAAACAGGCAATTTTCGTTCTAATTGAGAAATATTTTCTACAGGAAGAATTTCAATCAAATTAAAACGGTCTTTATATTCAGGATAAAACAATTCGTAAAAATCATTCCACCATTCGGTAGAGTAACATTTGGCACCCGTTGCATAAGCAAAGAAACCGATGGTTTTTCGGGAAGAATCTTGAGTGATTTCATCCAGACATTTTTTGCCATTATGTCGTTCTTCAGCAGTCAGTTTTAAATCCAAAACAGGAATTTCGTCTGATAAATGTTGTTGGTTTAGAAGTTCCATAAATCTGCGGAAATTGTAAACAGGATACTTGGCAATGTGTTTTATATCGGGATATTTTTCTTGCAGTTCTTCAAAATCATCCCCATAAAATTTAAAATCAGCCGGAGCAATGATCGTAGAAATTCTTCCTGAAGACGATCCTTTCTCTACGTTGATCACTAAATCATACTTGTTTTTTTTCAAAGAAAACCAGACTTTAAGGTATTGACCAAATTCTTTGAGAGGTTTTTTGGGCAGTTCGATAATTTGATGAACTTGCGGATAATTCTCAAAAACAATAGGCGTAATTTTTCCTTTTACAAACAAATCAATGCGGCAATCGGGAAAGGTACGGGCGATTTCCTGAACCAAAGGTGTTATTAAAAGCATATTGCCCAAACGATGATTGGGGCGACTGATCAATACGCGTTTTACAGAAAACCGATTGGCTTTTTTCTGCATTTCGCTCACCGATTTTTTACCGATGTTGTGCGTGAGGGAATGCATTATTTTTCTTCGGACAACGTTTGCTTTGGACTTTAGGCTCATAATACTTTTTAATGCTGCGAAAATACCATTATAATTCCATAAAAAGCCGGATTATTGCTTGTTTTTTGGGTTGAACTGATTTTCCCGATGCGTGGCATACAGGTAGATATTTGTCATAAAAAACCAGATAAATCCGAATAAGAACCATTTCAAAACTTCAGTTGTACGTACAATAGTTTTGTTGTAATCCTGAAAAAGTTTTAAAATCTGACCGTCCGCTTTTATATCGTTGACGGTTTCGGGATAACCAAAAGTTTCCAATGCCGGAGTGGCAGGAATACAAAGCCATAATACCAAAGAGTAGATGCCGAAAAGAATCAGCGACAATTTCATTTTATAAAAAGCATCGACGTTTTTATCCCGAAATTTTACCAGATAAGCCACCAGGTAAATCAAAAATAAAAAAGCGACAACGTAAAATACAGGTATTTGTGTAATCATTGATTTGTTTTTTTATAAATGTAGCATTTTTGTTTATTCAGAGCAATATTCTGTTTGCAATTTTTTAAAAACAATCTGATCCACAGGCAAAGTAAACGGATTTTCGCCTTTGATATCCACCCAAATCAATTCCTGAATTTTATCGTCAATGATTTTTAGATTTTCCTTGTCTGTAATGCGTGCTTTGAAATACAGCATCAACAATTGTTTTTGATCTTTTGCCAATGATTCGACAAAATCTTCCTGAATGTAAAAACAATCGCCGGTTTCTATATTAAGGTTGAGTTCTTCTTTAAATTCACGTTTCAAACACGCAATAGTACCTTCGCCAAACTCTAATCCGCCACCCGGAAGTTTGACGACCATTTTGCCGGCAAAAGGTTCTTTTACACATAAAATCTTGTTGTTTTCAATGCACAAAGCGTAAACACGCACGCTAAAGCCTTTAAATTCTGTTGTTTTCATTTTTCAAAATTATTGATATTAAAGCGGATAATTTTGATATAATTAAATTTTTTTGAGTATTTTTAATCATCCATTTCAAGTTAATGATCTGCCTTAAAGCAGATTTTATTATTTATCTGTTTAAAAGCGGATATTTTAAATTATCTGATGATTAACGGATAAAATAGATGTAAAAAATGATAGCAATTATAACAGGCGATGTAGTGCATTCAAGGGGACTGCCAACAGAACAATGGTTAAGCCACTTAAAAAAAGGGTTAGAAAAATTTGGTAACAGTCCCCAAGACTGGGAGATTTATCGTGGCGATAGTTTTCAGTTTAGAACTGCTCCCGAAGACGCTTTGTATCACGCTGTTTTATTGAAAGCATGGATGAAATATTTCAAGGAAATTGATGTGCGGATGAGTATTGGTATAGGTACGCAAAGCTTTGAAGGTACTACTATTACAGAAGGAAACGGTTTGGCTTTTGAACGTTCGGGAGAAGGTTTTGACAAACTGGGAAAAAAGAACTTAAGTATCCATACGCCCAACGAATCATTAAATGCTGCTTTTGGAGTAATGTGTGATCTGGCATTGTTGTTAATGGACAAATGGAGCGAAAAGACGGCTGAAGTGATTTATTTGAAATTAAAAAATCCGGAGTTAAACCAAAAAGGTATTGCGATGATTTTGGATAAAAAAGGACAGGGTAATATCAGTGAAACGTTGAAAAGAGGTGGTTTTGACGAAATTTATCAGTTTATTAATTACTATCATCAAACAATGAAACGGTATGTGGCTGCTACTTCTTAAATTCTTGCTGGCACATTTTTTAGGCGATTTTGTTTTTCAAACCCGAAAAATGCTTCAACATAAAACCAAACCAAAATATTTTGCTTTGCACATTGCTGTTCACGCTGTTTTGTTGTGTTTGTTTTTGTGGAATGACGCTATGTGGGGGGCTGTTGTAATCGTGGTTTTGTCTCACGCTTTGATAGACATTGCCAAGCTAAAATTAACAGGAAAAGTAAATGGTCTGTTTTTGTTTTTATCGGATCAGTTTTTACATCTTAGTGTGATCGCTTTGGTTTTATGCGTGTTTTCAACGATGAATATTTCTTTAGAATTTCTTTCAGATCCCGTGTTTTGGCTTGCTGTTATTGCTGTTGTTTTGGTCACTCAGGTCACTGCTGTTTTTATACGGATTGTATTAGAGCCTTATCAGCATCAAAAAAACATTGCAACACCTAATCTTTCCGAAGAAAAAAGCAATGCCATAAGATTTCGTGCCGGAAAATACATTGGTGTTTTAGAACGCTTGTTTATTCTGGGATTTGTAATTGGGAATTTTTGGGAAGGAATCGGTTTTTTATTGGCGGCAAAATCCATTTTCAGATTTGGAGATCTGAATAATGCCAAAGAACGCCATCTGACCGAATATGTTTTAATCGGAACTTTACTGAGTTTTGGTGCAGCAATTCTCATCGGATTGTTGTTTAACCTCGGACTAAAATGGATACAATGAACAATATAGAAGACTTCAGAGATTTTTGTTTGTCGTTTAAAGGTGCAACAGAAAAAACGCCTTTTGACGAAACTACTTTGGTATTTTATGTAATGAACAAAATGTTTTGCCTGGTTGATATGGAGGAATTTGATTACTGTAATCTAAAATGTGAACCCGATGAAGCGTTAGAACTTCGTGCCCAATACGAAGGAATAAAACCGGGATATCACATGAACAAAAAACATTGGAACAGTGTTTACTTCCACAAAGATATTTCCGAAGATAAAATCCGTCAGATGGTTCTAAATTCCTATGATTTAGTGGTTAAGGGATTGCCTAAG